>JAGNNB010000289.1 GCA_017990865.1 Lysobacteraceae bacterium | reverse complement strand
CGTTAACCCGTTACCGGCGAGGCCGTTGCCGTTGCTGTCGAAATTCCAGTAGCGTCCGTAAGCGGTGACGGATTCGAGATAACCGAAGCCGGGGTAATTCAGCACCGTCGAAGTATCGATCTTGCATTCCTGACCGACGGCGGCGTATTGGCACGGGCCGTTGGCGTAACGCGGGAATGCGCGCAGGCTTTTGGTCGCGGCGACGCGATTGCCGTTGGCGTCGAATTGCCACAAATGACCGCTGGCGTACACCGATTCCACCAACGCGCCGCCGGCATCCACGTAATGCCCGATGGCGTTGATGTTGCAGAGTTTGCTGGTCGGGCCCGACCCGGTGCTGCAGGGGCCGGTGTTCGTGGAGAGCGACGCGTTGACGGCGGCGTAGGCGTTGAGCAAGCCCGGGCCGCAGTTGGTGCCGCAGTTCGGCAACGCACTGGCCGTGGCGCGAATCACATTGCGCACATGCTCCGGCAGCAGGCCGCCATTCGCCGACAGCATCAAACCGATGGTGCCGGCGACGTGCGGCGCCGCCATCGACGTGCCGCCGAGATGGCGATAGCAGTGCGCGTTGCCGCTACCGGGCGAGGTGGTCCACGCCGAGACCGCGCCGCTGAAATCCGTCGGCGTGAAGCCGCTGGCCGCGTCCGCCGGGCAGCCGATGGCGGCACCGTAGAACTGCGCGCCGCCGGGCGCGGTGATGCCGATGTTCGAGCCGCGGCTGCTGTAGCCGGCGAGCGCGTTGTTGCGATCGCTGGCCGCGACCGAGATCACGCCCGGGCACGATGCCGGCGTCACGTTATCGACGTTGGCGATGTTGTTGCCCGCGGCGGCGACGAGACTGACGCCATGATCGTTCGCGCGCGCGATCGCATCCCGCAGTGCCGGAAAACTCGCCTGCGTGCAGGCGCTCGGGAACTCGAAACTCATATTCATCACGCGCGCGCCGTTGTCCGTGGCCCACTGGATGCTGTTGGTGATCGAATTGATCGAGATGCCGGTGTTGGTGTCGCCGACTTTCGCGTTGAGCAACACGCAGTTGTGGCAAACGCCGGCGCCGCCGACGCCGTTATTGGACGCGCCGCCGGCGATCCCGGCGACATGCGTGCCGTGACGCCAACTGCCGTCGTCGGTGGCGGGCTGACCGACGTTGGGCGCGTTGTATTCCACCGGCCCCCATTTGCCGTTGAGTTCGGGGTGACCGCTGCGACCGCTGTCGAGGATCGCGATCCGCACCGCGCTGCTGCCGCGGGTGATGTCCCACGCGGCCGGCAACGAGATCAGCGGGTAGTGCCATTGCTGCGGGTACAGCGGGTCGTTCGGCGTGTGCGAGAACTCGAACAGATAGTTGAGCTGCGCGTATTTCACGTCGCCGCGCGCACGCAGACGCTGCAGCAGCGCCAGCGTTTCGTCCTTCATCTGCGCGGCGGTGTAGAGCCGCGGCGTGGGCGTATCGAGGCGGACCAGCGTCAACCCGCTGCGTTGGGACGCCATTTTCGCATCGCGCAATTGCGCTTTGGCCGACGCGGCGGCCGGCTCCGATTCGAATTTGACCAGGACTTCGAAGGGAACGAAGCGGCCGTTGGGGGAAGCGACCGTGCCCGGAGGCGGCGCGGCGTGGGCTTGCGCGGCGAGGCCGAGCAAGCCGATAGCGGCGAGAGAACGGAACGATGTCATGGTGGGTCCTTGAAGTCGTGAACGAGGGCGGTGGCGCTCGATGTCCTGGAGCGAATCGATCGGAACGGGGCGAAAGCGTCGGGCGGCAGAAAGCCGTCCATTTCAAAAAGCGGGATTCGGCGGCGAACAGGATCAACGCGGCGGGCATGCGCGCGGAATGCGATTGCGGTTCGGCGCGATACGCGGAGTCGCCCGACGAGCGGGGCGGGGCATACAATCGCGCCATCGCAAAGGAGCCCCGCCATGTCCGACACCATCTTCCACAAGATCGTCCGCCGCGAAATTCCCGCGACCATCGTTTACGAAGACGAACATCTGATCGCGTTCCGCGATATCGCGCCGCAGGCGCCGGTGCATGTGTTGTTCGTGCCGAAAGAGACCATCGCCACGCTCAACGACGTGCGCGAAGATCAGGCGCATATCGTCGGCCGTTTGGCCCACGCCGCGGCCGAATACGCGAAGCGCGAAGGCTTCGCCGAAGACGGCTATCGCATCGTCATGAACTGCAACGCGAATGGTGGGCAGACGGTATTCCAGATCCATCTGCATCTGCTGGCCGGCGCGCCGTTGGGCGGATTCGGGCGATAAGCGTCGGGAAATCGCTGTGCGCGCGGGCGGATTCGCGCTAGCCTGCACGGGCTTCGGCGCAGGGACGGTCTTCGCATCGGCTTCACAGGCGTCGGCACGGCCTCGCTCGGTGCCGCAACGAAGAGGGTAGCGTCATGTCGCATCGCTTCGAGCGTCTACGTATCGCATTGGTGGTCTTGACCCTCGCCGCGTCCGCCGCGGTGGGATTCGCTCAGAACCGAGCCCGCACCGCTTCGCCCGAACGCGAAGCCAAACCGATGGCCGCGCAGGACGGCGCCGCCGGAGTCGCTGCCGAAGCGGCGACGCCCGCTGCAGCGGCCCCCAAGCCGCGCTATCCGGTCGTGAACGACCCGCGTCTGGTCGCCAGCCCCACCGAGACATTCCTCGGCCCGCCCGGCGCCAGCAATCCCTTCGCCGGCACGGCGATGACCGAAAATCAATGCCGCGCCATGGAGAATTGCGAAGTCGTGCAAGGGCAAGGGCCGTCGTACGCGACGTGGTGCCGCTGCGGCAAGAAGAAATTGACGACGTTCACCTATATCCACGATTGAGCGCGGACGTCTTGTCGAAGTGAGTCGTTCGCAGCGCGCATCGCTCGCCGAGGAGACGTTGCGGATCCTCGACGCGCGGGCGTACGTCGATGAGCGCGGGCAACGCCACGATCTCTCGGCGGCGATCGAAGCGTGTCTCGACGCCACGCGTTCGTATTCCGCGGAAGACGCCGAACGCCTTCGGGTCGAGCAGCGTCGAGAAGACGCTCGCTTGACGGATTCGGTCGTCGGCGCTTCCACCGCGTTCGAGGTCGCGAACGAAACCACGCTCGCCGGTCTTCGGCGTCTGCTCGATGCCGAAGACGCGCCCGTCGCGGCGCTGAATTTCGCGTCGGCGAAAAACCCGGGAGGAGGCTTTCTCGGCGGCAGCCAAGCGCAAGAGGAATCGCTCGCGCGCAGTTCTGCGCTCTACGCATCGCTGCGGCGCGTGCCGGAATTCTACGAACGCCATCGCGCGTCGCCGTCGTTGTTGTACTCCGATGCGATGATTCATTCGCCGGCGTGCCCGGTGTTTCGCGACGACGAAGGTCGCTTGCTCGATAAGCCGCATTTCGCGGGCTTCATCACCTGCGCCGCACCGAACGCAGGCGCCATTGCCGACAACCGGCCCTACGAAACGGAAGCGATCGCAGCGACGCTCGAACGTCGAGCGGAAGGCGTGCTCGCGCTGGCCGCCGCCTGCGGATATCGCAGACTATTGCTCGGCGCATGGGGTTGCGGCGTGTTTCGGAACGATCCGAACGCGGTCGCCGATGTCTTTGCGACGCATTTGCGCCACGGCGCTTATGCAGGCCGTTTCGATGCGGTTCGCTTCTCGGTGTTCGATCTCGCATCGCCGCCGCATATTTTCGAGGCTTTTGTCCGATCGTTCGAGACGTTCGATAGGCCTCGAATCCGCTGGTAGCTTCCGCTGGGGGCTTCGGTTCGATGCGCGCGCATCCGGACGTGCGCGATGACTGCAATCTTCGCCTAATTGTCGGTCGTAATCGTAGCGATCTGCGTATTCGATGATCGCTGGCGAAACGATCGTTGTCGCCGATCGCGCATTCTGAGAAACGCATTCCCGGTTTTGAATTGGCTATCGATATTCACGGTGGGCAGAAACGGTGCCGTTTCGCTCGAATATGCTCGAATTCAAGCTCGATTTCGTTCATGGATTTGGTTTCTCGAAATCGAAGTTGGAGGTCTTCGTCACGATCATCGAGTGATGCCGTATCCGACGAACATCCGTCATCCGCATCCATTAGAGCCGGTGAATTCTGTTGGCGGCGATCGATATTCACGGCTATGGATCGTCGTCGAAAAAAGTATGCTCGACTCGTCGCATCCGAATGCGACTCGGTGGTTAGGGGTTTCGGTTTTCGCAGCCCACCGATCATCGTTTTATTCTCAAGGAGAGAATCATGAATAACAGGATCAGAACGATCGCCGCCGCGCTGGCGTTGACGGTGTTGCCGACGATGTCCGCGTATGCGGCGGGCGGCAACGGCATGACCTGGGCGAAGTACTCGCATGACGCCGCTTACGGCATCGACAAGGTCGGATGCGCGGGGTGCAATGCGTACACCGGAGATACTTCGTGTGCGGTCAGTCTGCCGGTGCTGTGCATTCGCAACGATGGTTCGCCGCGCCCGCCTTATGTCGCGAGTCCCAGCGATTTCTACGACGGCTGGTCGCAGGGGCATATCACGCATACGCTTCCGGTCCGCGGCTCTACGCTGACAACGGTCACTACCGGCGACCAACTATGCGCCGCGTACTTCGGCACGGGCTGGCGGATGGCGCAGCATCACGACAATCTTTCCGGTGGCTGGGGATTCCGGGCGTTCGGAAACGTGCGTAACGACACGCGCTACTGGGTGAAGATCCGCGACCAACCCGCCAATTGCTGGAATCCGTGAATCGCCGGAGTCCGCGATTCGAACGCTGCGATTTGGATGACCTGAGACGCGACGAGCGCTCG
>JAGNNB010000288.1 GCA_017990865.1 Lysobacteraceae bacterium | reverse complement strand
GTGGGCAGCAACACGCACGTCGCCTGGGCCTTCACCAATAGTTATGTCGATACCGGCGATTGGCGCATCCACACCGCGTGCAAAGCGAGCGATACCGACACCAGCGCCTGCGTGAAGCCGGTGTCGCATGCGGAAGTCATTCGCGTGGCCGGCAGTGCGCCGATCGAATTCGAAGTCGAAGAAACCGAATGGGGGCCGATCCTCCATCGCGAAGGCGACCGCGTGTTCGCCCTGCGATGGAACGCGCATCGGACCGGCGCGCTCGGTTTCGGTTTGGCCGATATGCCGATCGCGCGAGACCTCGATCATGCGCTGTCGATCGCCGATCGCAGCGCGCTGCCGACCCAGAATCTCGTGGTCGGCGACGCGACCGGACGCATCGGTTGGCGTTTGATCGGCCCGCTGGCGCAACGCGCGGCAGGCTGCGACCCCATCCTGCCCGGCACCGATGCCGAACAGGCCGGGCACTGCATTCCGTGGCCGGTGGCGACCGACCGCTCGCCGAGCGTGATCGATCCGCCCGGCCATCGGTTGTGGACCGCGAACAATCGCACGATGGACGCCGCCGCGCTGGCGAACGTCGGCGACGGCGGCTACGCCTTCGGCGCGCGCGCCAAACAAATCCGCGACGGTTTGTTCGCGCGCGAGACGATGACCGAACGCGATCTGCTTGCGGTCCAACTCGACGACCGCGCGCTGTTCCTGGGCGAATGGCATCGCATGTTGGGCGACACCGCCGCCCGCGCGAAATCGCCGGCGTTGACCGAGCTCGCCGCTGCGGCGAAACAGTGGGACGGCCGCGCAAGCGCGGAATCGACGAGTTATCGCATCGTGCGCGGGTGGCGTCTCGCGGTACACGAGCGCGTGGCCGAAGGCTTGACCGCGCCGGCGCACGCGGCCTTGGGCGAAGCGTTCGAAATGCCGGCCTTCCAGCAACTGGAAGGCGTGGTGTGGCCCTTGCTGCAGCAGCGCCCCGCGCATTTGCTCTCGCGCAAATACGCCACATGGGATGCGCTGTTGGAAGACGCGGCGAAAGACGTGCGCGACAAGTTGAAAGCGCAAGGTCCGCTGGCGGAACGCAGTTGGGGCGAGCGCAATACCGCCGATATTTGCCATCCCTTGGCGAAAGCGATTCCGGTCGTCGGCAAGCGCTTGCTGTGCATGCCGGCGGATCGTCTATCCGGCGACGGCGGCTTGCCGCGCGTCGTCGGCCCGAGCTTCGGCGCGTCCGAACGCATGGTGGTGTCGCCCGGCCGCGAAGCCGAAGGCATCGCCCATATGCCGGGCGGCCAGAGCGGTCATTTCCTTTCGCCGTTCTGGGGCGCGGGCCACGCGGATTGGGTCGCAGGCAAACCCACGCCGTTCCTGCCGGGCGAAACGCGCTATACGTTGACGTTGCGCCCATCCGGAAAACGCTGAGTCGAAGACGACTCGGGAAAGACCCGCAACACGTTCCGAACGAACGACGACAAGGACGATGTTATGCCATCGAGGATCGATCTCGCACATGTTCACGAACACGGACGCGCCTGCGCGTGCCCCTGCGGCGAAGCGCGATTCGGCATCCGCGCGCGGCCGTTCGCGCGGTTCTATTGCCACTGCCTGATCTGCCAGAAGATCTACGGCAAGCCGTTCGCGGACGTGTCGGTGCTGTGGGCGCGCGACTTGATCCAAGCGCCGCCGGAACAGGTGAAGACTGCGCGCTATCGAAATCCGCCCGCATTGGATCGCAGCACCTGTGCGTCCTGCGGGCGGCCGGTTCACGGCGTGCTCGCGCTTGGCCCCTTGCGCACATTCGCGTTCGTGCCGAGCGTCAATGTCGGGACGGATGTCGGCTCGGATGTCGACGCATCCGATGTATCGGCACCCGCCGCGCATATTTTTTACCACCGCCGCGTCGCCGATATCGACGACGCGCTACCGAAATACAGCGGCTATTGGCATAGCCAAACGGCCGTGACGGCGATGCTGATTCGCCGTGCGTTTACGGCGAATCCCATCTGATACGCCCGCCGCGCGTTCGCGGCGAATTCAAACTGATACGTCCGCCGCGCATTCGCGGCGAATCCCATCTGACACATCCGTTCGGCGTCGCTCAACCATTCGTCAGCGCCGATTGATGCACGCCCGCCACCGCACGGCCCGACGGGTCGGCGGCATTGGCGAACGCCGCGTCCCAGGCGATGGCCGCGGGCGACGAACAGGCGATCGATTTGCCGCCCGGCACCGTGCGCGCGCAACCATCCCCCGGGAATTGCTGCTCGAACAATCGACGATAGAAATACGCTTCCTTGGTTTGCGGCGGGTTGATCGGGAAGCGCTGTTCGGCCGCGGCGAAATCCTCGTCGCTCACGTGCGCTTCGGCGTGCGCTTTGAGTCCGTCGATCCAGCCGTAGCCCACGCCGTCGCTGAATTGCTCCTTCTGCCGCCACAGGATTTCCTTCGGCAGATAGCCCTCGAAGGCTTCGCGCAGCACCGCTTTTTCGATTTTCTTGGAACCGTCGGGCTGCACGCCCGCCATCTTCGCGGTAGCGTCCATACGCATGGCCACGTCGAGGAATTCGGTGTCGAGGAACGGAACCCGCGCTTCCACGCCCCAGGCCATCATCGACTTGTTGGCGCGCAGGCAATCGTAGTTGTACAGCGCGTCGAGCTTGCGGATGGTCTCGGCGTGGAACTCGCGCGCGTTCGGCGCTTTGTGGAAGTAAAGATACCCGCCGAACACTTCGTCGCTGCCCTCGCCCGACAGCACCATCTTCACGCCCATCGCTTTGATCCGGCGCGCCAGCAGGAACATCGGCGTGGACGCGCGAATCGTGGTGACATCGTAAGTTTCGACGTGGCGAATCACTTCCGGCAACGCGTCGAGCCCTTCCTCGAAGGTGTAGGTGAAGCCGTGATGCACCGTACCCAACGCCTTGGCCGCGATCTCTGCGGCGGCGAGATCGGGCGAACCTTTCAAGCCGATGGCGAAAGAATGCAAACGAGGCCACCACGCTTCGGTCTGATCGCCATCCTCAACGCGACGACGCGCGAACTGCGCGGCGCAGGCGGCGACCAGCGAGGAATCCAAGCCGCCGGACAACAGCACGCCGTAGGGCACGTCGCTCATCAATTGCCGATGCACCGCGGCCTCGAATGCCTCGCGCAGCTCGCGGGCGGACACTTGCACGCCCGCGGTGGCGTCGTATTCGCGCCAAGCGCGCTCGTAATAACGCTGCAATTCGCCGGTGGCGCTATCGAAGTAATGCCCCGGCGGGAATTGCGCCACATCGTCGCAGACGCGTACCAGCGCTTTCATTTCCGATGCCACCCAAACGCGGCCGTCGGCGTCGTGGCCCCAGTACAGCGGACAGACGCCGATCGGGTCGCGCGCGATCACATAACGTCCGGCCGCGCGATCCCACAACACGAAGGCGAAGATGCCGTTGAGCCGGTCCAACCATGCGCCGATGTCGCTGCCCTCGCGCGCCTTGCTCTCGGCGTACAGCGCGTTGATGACTTCGCAATCCGAACCGGACTGGAACGCGTACGGTTTGCGCAGCGCGCCTTCCAGCGCGCGGTGGTTGTAGATCTCGCCGTTGACCGCGAGGGTCAAATCGCCGTCTTCCGAATGCAGCGGCTGCGCGCCGCCGGCCGGATCGACGATCGCCAAGCGCTCATGCACCAGCAGCGCGCGCGGTTCGACATGCACGCCGGACCAGTCGGGGCCGCGATGGCGCTGCCGCGCAGACAACGACAGGGCCAAGGGGCGCAGCGGGCCGAGATCGGCACCGGGGCGAAGATCGAAAACGCCGAGAATCGAACACATGAGGAGGCTTCCTGGGGGCAAGGGTGTTTCGGGTGCCCCGAAAGCGCGAAACCCGCGCTTTCGGCGCGGGTTTCGGGGACTGGGCGGTGTTGCTGGAACTTATGCCTGGTCGCCGTTTCGCCTCGCGCGCACGGTGTAGTCGCAATTATTCGAATTGCGATTATTGGCGCGGTTGCGATTGGGGAAGCGGCGGGTCATGGGCTCACCCTAACCCGGCCGAGCAGCGAATGGCAAGCCCCGAGCCACCATAGCGACCGGCCCTCACCCCGAAGGGTGCGGCCGGCCGTTCGATGCGGAGGCTCGAAGCCGTACGTTCGGCGCCTCCACCCTACCCGGATATCCGCCATGTCTCAGCCAACCCGGTCCTCGCCGCTGATCGCGCATCTCAGCATCTTGGGTTTTCTCGTCTTGGGTTTTCTCGTCGCAACCCAGTTCATCGCGCCCCCGGTGCGCGCGCAAGCGTCGACCCCGCCCGAACATCGCATGGAACTGATCTACGCCTTCGACGGCAAGATGCCTCGATTCTCGTTTTCGGTCGATGCCCTGCGCTTCGATTCGGTCGAGACACTGAAAACACACCTCGCGCGGCTACCGCGCGGATCGGTCGTGACATGGTCGCCCGGCTGCAGACGGCTGGGCGGCGAACCGTTGTTATCGTCCCAGCGCGAAATGGAGGAATTCCGTGCGTTTCTGGAAGCGCACGGGATTCGATTGAACCTCATCCCCTCGGGTTGACCGAAAGATCGAACAATCGATAGGCGTCGCGGAACGCAGCGACGCGAAAGCCGGCCTCATCGCTCCGGCAGCATCAATCGCTCGATCACGCTCAAATACAGCGCCGGCAAGCGTTCGAGATCGGCGACGGAGACGTGTTCGTCCACTTTATGGATGCTGGCGTTCACCGGGCCGATCTCGACGCAATGCGCGCCGAGCGGGGCGATGAAACGCGCGTCGGAGGTGCCGCCGCCGGTGCTTTCTTCGGGCGGTGCGC
>JAGNNB010000287.1 GCA_017990865.1 Lysobacteraceae bacterium | reverse complement strand
GGTAGACGTTGCGCTGCACTTCGGCGCTGAGCTGGTTACCGGTACCCAGGAAGTTGTTCTGCGACAACTGCAGCGTGGTGGTCAGGCCCGACAACTGCGAATAACCGAAGCCGAAGGTGAAACTGCCCGAAGTGGTTTCCTTGACGTTGAACACCACGTCGACTTGATCGTCGCTGCCGGCGACCGGCACGGTTTCGGCTTCGACCGAACCGCTTTCGAAGAAGCCCAGGCGCTGCAAGCGCACTTTGGAGCGGTCGATCGCCGCCTGCGAATACCACGCGCCTTCGAACTGGCGCATTTCGCGGCGCAGGGCCTCGTCGGTGGTGCGCGTATTGCCCTTGAACGCGATGCGCCGCACGCTCACGCGCGGGCCGGGGATCACCTGCAGATTGATCGCGACGGTGCGTTTCTCGCGATCGATCTCCGGCACCGGGTTGACCCGCGCGAAGGCGTAGCCGACGTTGCCGAGCGCGGCGACGATCGAATCGGATGTGAACTCCAGGAACGCGCGCGAGAAGGTCTGGCCTTCTTTCACCAGCACGTACCTCTGCAGTTGCTCTTCCGACAACACGGTGTCGCCGCTGATCTTCACGCCGGAGATGGCGTACACCTCGCCTTCGGTCAGGCCGGCGCTGATGTACATGTCCTTCTTGTCGGGGCTGATCGCGACCTGCGTGCTGTCGACGCTGAAGTCGATATAGCCGCGGTCGAGGTAGAAATTGTTGAGTTTTTCCAAATCGCCGGAGAGCTTTTCGCGCGAGTACTGGTCGTCGCGGCGGTACCAACTCAGCCAGTTGCTTTCGTTGGATTCCCAACGCTCGCGAATGTCCTCTTCCTCGAATTTCTCGTTGCCGGTGAGGTTGATGTGACGAATGCGCGCGGCCTTGCCTTCGTTGACCTTGATGGTCACGTCGACGCGGTTACGGTCGAGCCGAGCGACGGTGGGCGAGATCTGGACGTTGTACTTGCCGCGGTTGTTGTAGGCGCGGTTGAGTTCCAGCGTCACTTTGTCCAGCGCCAACCGATCGAAGGTCTCGCCTTCGGAGATGCCGATGTCCTTGAGGTTCTTGAGCAGATCCTCGGACTTGATGTCCTTGTTGCCGGTCAGCGTCAGCGTATTGATCGCCGGGCGCTCGGTGACGGAAATCACCAGGATGTTGCCGTCGCGGTCGATGCGGATGTCTTCGAAGAAGCCGGTTTTGTACAGCGCTCGCATGGCCTCGCCGATGCGGGCGGAATCGACCGTATCGCCGCGTTCGATCGGCAGGTAGGTGAAAACCGTACCGGCGCCGATGCGTTGCAGGCCGTCGACGCGGATGTCGGCGACGGTGAAATCGGCCGACGCCGTCGAAGGCGACGATTGCGCCAGCGCGGGTACGGCGTGGAGCGAGGCCAGACCGGTCGCCAGAGCGAGGGCGAGCAGGCGGCGGGTCGGCATGCGCGCCGAGAAGGGCGGCGTCATCAACAACGGCGTCATCAGAACATCCAATGGAAAGTCGGGCGGCGTAAGCGGCGGTGGCGGGGAGGGCGACGTCATCGAGATCGAGCGTTCGTGGCGCCCGCCCCGTGGGGAGCGAAGGCCTCGAGGCTCGACCGGACCGGGAAAGCGGGCGCGACCGCAGCGGGCGGGCTGCGTCGATGCGTCATTGCAACAGCCCGTGCAGATCGTTGTAGAACGCCAACCCCATGAGGCCGAGCAACAGCGCCATGCCGGCGTATTGCCCCGCGATCATGGCGCGCTCGCTCAACGGGCTGCCTTTGACCAACTCGATAAAGTAATACATCAGGTGCCCCCCATCCAAGACCGGGATGGGCAGCAGGTTCAGGATCGCGAGGCTGAGACTGAGCGCGGCGAGCAGGCTGAGGAACCACGCGACCCCGTTTTTCGCGTACAGATTGGCCGCTCGGGCGATGCCGATCGGCCCGGAGACGGCGTTCTTGACCTCGATTCGGCCCTTGAAGGCGCGGGCGAACATGTCGAACAGTTCGCCGGCCTGGAACCGGGTTTCGCGCAGGGCGGCCGGCACGGCGGCGATCGGGCCATAGCGCAGCACGGCGTCCTTCGGCGGCGCCGAGGTTTGCGCGTCGGCCACGCCCAGGCGCCACGGCGCCGCACGGCCGGCCTCGATACGGTCGCCCTGGACGGCGATGCGTTTGGGGGCGATGGGCAGTTCGAGACGCTGGCCGGCGCGTTCGACCACGATCTCGCCGCTGCCGCCGCTGGTGCCCAAGCGCGCACCCAGGCGGGCCGTCAGCGGGGCGATGTCCTGCCAACTGCGCACTTCGCTGCCGTCGATTTCCAAAATGCGGTCGCCAGTCCGCAGCACGCCGTCGCTGGGGCTGCCGGCTTGCACCCTGCCGACCACGGCCGGCACCAGGCTGTGGCGCGGGGTCAGGCCCAGATGACTGCGCAAATCGGTCAGTTCCACATCGGCGGGAATCCCCGAGAGGTCCAAGCGGCGTTCGGTCTCGCGGCCCTGCGCGTCGCGGACCCGCACCGGCAAGGCGCGCGCGCGGTCGATGGCGGCGACCAGCAGCGCGCCGTAGGCCTCGGTCCAGGTCGGGGTCTCGCGCTCGCCGATCTGCAGCAGGGTGTCGCCGCTGCGCAGCCCGGCGGCGGCCGCGGCGGCATCCGCGCGGCCGACGACCGGCGCGTAGTCCGGGCGGCCGATGACGAACATCGCCCAGAAAAAGAAGATGCACAGGATGAAATTCGCGAACGGCCCGGCGGCGACGATCGCCATGCGTTGCCAGACGGTCTTGCGGGTGAAGGCTTGATCGAGCTGGTCTTCCGGCACCTCGCCTTCGCGTTCGTCCAGCATGCGCACGTAGCCGCCCAGCGGGATCGCGGCGATGGCCCATTCGGTGCCGCGCTTATCGCGACGCATCCACAGCGGCTTGCCGAAGCCCACCGAGAACCGCAGCACTTTCACGCCGCAGCGGCGCGCGACCCAGTAGTGGCCGAATTCGTGAAACGTGATCAGCACGCCGAGCGCGACGATCAACCACCAGATCGAGCCGAAAAAATCGCTCATGCGCGAAGCCCCTGCGAACGCGAACCAAAATCGGAAACCACACCGGATACCGCGCCCGCAATAGCGTCGAGCGTCAGCGCGCGCGCGGCGGCGTCGGCGGCGAGCAGACCTTCGAGCGAATCGGCCGACGCGGCGTCGGACGAAGCGCCTGAGAGACGATCGAGGGCGCGTTCGACCAACTCCGGGATGGACAGGAAAGCGATCCGGCCCTGAAGAAAGGCTGAAACGGCTTCTTCGTTGGCGGCGTTCAGCACCGCCGGCGCGGTGCCGCCCGCGCGCAATGCGTCGTAGGCGAGGCGCAGGCATGGAAACGCATCGAGATCGGGCGCTTCGAAATCCAGCCGACCGTGCGCGAGCAGATCCAAACCGCCGACGCCCGAAACGATCCGCTCCGGCCAACCGAAACCCACCGCCAGCGCGGTGCGCATGTCCGGCAAGCCCAATTGCGCCAATGTGGAGCCATCGACGAATTCCACCAGCGAATGCACCAGGCTTTGCGGATGCACCAACACGTCGATGCGATCGCAAGGCACACCGAACAAATGATGCGCTTCGATCACTTCCAGGCCTTTGTTCATCAGCGTGGCGGAGTCGACCGAAATTTTCGGGCCCATCGACCATTTGGGATGCGCGACCGCCTGCGCGGGCGTGATGCTCGCCAGTTCCGCGCGCTTGCGGCCGCGGAACGGCCCGCCGGATGCGGTCAGCACGATGCGTTTGAGTCCGCCGTGCGCGTCGTGGCGCGCGTCGTGGTGTTCGGTCTGATCATCGCCGTCGCGTCGATCGTTCGCGCTCGGCAAGCATTGGAAGACCGCGTTGTGCTCGCTGTCGATCGGCACGATCCGCGCGCCGCCGGCGCGCGCGGCGTTCATCAGCAGCGTGCCGGCCAACACCAGGGATTCCTTGTTCGCCAACAGCAGGCGTTTGCCGGCGCGGGCCGCGGCCAGCGTGGACGATAACCCGGCGGCGCCGACGATCGCGGCGACCACGGTATCGGTGTCGGGGCTGGCGGCGAAGGCGTCGATGGCGTCGGGCCCGGCATGCGCTTGCGTGTCGAGCCCCGCCGCGCGCAGACCGTCGCGTAACGCCGCGTGAAGCGCCGGGTCGGCGACGACGGCGTGCGCCGGGCGATGACACACGCACAGCGCGATCAAGGCGTCGACCTGCCGGCCGGCGACCAAGACCTCCGCGCGCAGCCGGTCGGGGTGCCGCGCGACGACATCCAGCGCCGAAGCGCCGATCGATCCGGTCGCCCCGAACACGGCGACCCGCTGCACGCCGCGATTCGGCGCGGAGGCGGGGGCATGCGCGTGTGCGGCATGCGCGTGTGGGGCGGCGGGCGAGGGCATGGCGGGGATGGACCGTCTCCGATGTCGAGAGTTCAGCGCAGTGGTTCGGACGGATGGGGCGGGCTCAGAAACCCAGCAACAGCTTGCCGACCGCGAACACCGGCAGCGCGGCGAGCACGCTGTCGATGCGGTCCAGCACGCCGCCGTGCCCGGGGATCAAAGCCCCCGAGTCCTTGGCGCCGACATGGCGTTTGAGCAGGCTTTCGAACAAATCGCCGACCACCGAGAACACGATGGTCCAGGCGGCGACCAGGGCGATGCCGGGGAATTGCGCCAGCGGCGTGCCGATGAGGGCGGCACCGATCAGCGCGACCGCCATGCCGGCGATCACCCCGCCGATCAAGCCTTCGATGGTTTTGTTCGGGCTGATCCGTGGGCTGAGTTTGCGTTTGCCGAACTTGCGGCCGGCGAAATACGCGC
>JAGNNB010000286.1 GCA_017990865.1 Lysobacteraceae bacterium | reverse complement strand
TCATCTGTCTTGGCAATTGCATCTCACCCGGCTTTCGGCGCAGGACCAGCGCATCGGCGCCGCCCTGATCGACGCCATCGACGACGACGGCTATCTGCGCGAAAGCCTCGACGAGATCGCCCGGATGTTGCGCCCGGAATTTCAGGTCTCGACGGGCGACGTGGCGGCGATGCTGTCGCGGATCCAGCGCTTCGACCCGGTCGGCGTCGGCGCACGCGACTTGCGCGAATGCCTGCTGCTGCAACTCGACGCGATGCCCGACGACACCTGCGGAAAAACGGTCGCGCGCCGGATCGTCAACGATCATCTTGAACGCTTGCCGAAGGTCGGCCCGGAAGGATTGGCCGCCGAAATGGCCGCGCCGGAAGACGACGTCGCGCAAGGCCTGCATCTGGTGCGCTCGCTCGATCCGCGGCCCGGCTCGCAATTGGGCGGCATGAGCGCCGACACTTACGTCACTCCGGACTGCGTGATCTGGCGCCATCAGGGCATGTGGAGGGTGGGACTGGCCGGCAGTCAGCAGAAACTGACCATCCATCGCGGCTACGAAGCGATGATCCAACACGCCAACGGCAGCGACGCCAGTTATCTGCGCGGGCGCTTGCAGGAAGCGCGGTGGATGCTCAAACACCTCGAAGCCCGCGGCGATACGCTGCTCAAAGTCGTGCGTTGTTTGGTGCGCCAACAGTCCGGCTTTCTCGAATTCGGCGCTCAAGCCTTGCGTCCGCTCACGCTGCGCGAAGTGGCCGCCGAAGTGGGGCTGCACGAGTCCACGGTCTCGCGCGCGGTCGCGCGCAAATACGCACTGACCCCGCGCGGCACGATGCCGCTGCGCAGTTTCTTCGCCTCGGGCATCAATACCGATGCCGGCGGCGAAGCGTCGAGCACCGCGATCCAATCGATGATCAAGCGCTTGATCGACGACGAGAACCCGCGCAAACCGCTTTCCGACGCCAAACTCGCCGACCGACTCAAAGCCGACGGCGTGCCCGTCGCGCGGCGCACGGTGGCGAAATATCGCGAGGCGATGAACATTCCCGCCTCGCACGAACGCGTGCGCATCGGCTGATTCCAGCGTTTTCGAACGTTTCGGCGAGCACTTCGCCGATCGTCTCTCGCGGGGTGCCGAATGACGCGAAAGATCGATAGAAAACACCCGTTATTTCAATCGCTTGCGCGCAATTTCGCCGGTTTTCCGGAGCGTCTTTCGCTGGATGAACCGCAGACCGCACGCGAACGCGACGATGGACTTGCGCCCTCGCGCCACTGCGCTACTCTGTGGACGAGCACCGCGCGTACGGCGCGATGCGATCATCCGGCCCGGCAACAAGAGGACATCGCCGATGCGTATCGAAACCCACGGCCACCAACTCGAAGTCACCCCAGCTCTGCGCGACTACGTCGAGACCAAACTCTCGCGGCTTTCCCGCCATTTCGAACACCCGCTCGCGGTCCGCACCCAACTGAGCATCAAGAAACCGGCGCATTGCGCGGAAGCCACCGTGAACGTCTCCGGTCGCACCTTGCACGCCGACGCCAACGGACAAGATATGTATGCCGCGATCGACCTGCTGGCGGACAAGCTCGATCGTCTGCTGATGAAGCACAAGGAAAAGATGGTCGATCACCATCGCGGCCAAGGCCTCGGCGAAATCGACGTCTGAACGACGCCCGCAGCGCGTTACGCGCTCGCCACCTCCGCGCCGACGCCGCCCGCGTCGGCGCGCCACCGAACCGATACGACTACGACCCGCAGCCGCGCTCGACGATTCGCCCGAGCGCGCCGCACACGCCGACCCCGCCATGAAAAGCACCAGCATCTCCGCGCGCGATCTGTTCGACCAGCATCAGGAGCGCCTGGGGCTGCGCTGGATGGCCGGTTCGCGCGGCGCCGATCGCGTCCTCGAAGCGGTGGATACCGTCGCCCGCCGGCCCTCGCTCGCCGGTTATCTCAACATCATCTATCCGAACAAGGTGCAGATTCTGGGCACCGAGGAATTGGCCTGGCTGGATGCGCTGGACTCGCGGCAGCGGTGGGAGACCATCGCCAAGATCATCGAATTCCGGCCGTTGGCGATGGTGATCAGCAAGGACCAACCCTGCCCCGAAGACCTGCGCATCGCCGCGGAGGAATCCGACACCCCGCTGTGGTGTTCGCCGCGACGCGGGCACGAATTGTTCAATCACCTGCAATACCATCTCGCGCGCAAACTCGCGCCGCAGATCACCGTGCACGGCGTGTTCATGGAGATCTACTCGATCGGCGTGCTGATCACCGGCGAATCCGGCGCCGGCAAAAGCGAATTGGCCTTGGAATTGGTGACGCGCGGCCATCGCCTGGTGGCCGACGACGCCCCGGAATTCACCCAAATCGCGCCGGACGTACTCGACGGCGCTTGTCCGGAACTGCTGCAGGATCTGCTCGAATTGCGCGGCTTGGGCATCTTGAACGTGCGCCAGATGTTCGGCGACACCGCGGTCAAGCGGAACAAGTACCTGCGCCTGATCGTGCATCTCACTCGCCCGCATCTGGAGCCGCAGGCCACCGGCACCGGTATGGAACGTCTGGTCGGCGATCTGGGCTCGCGCAGACTGCTCGACTTGGACGTGCCGATGATCACCTTGCCGGTGATGCCCGGCCGCAACCTGGCGGTACTCGCCGAAGCCGCCGCGCGTGCGCACATCCTGCGCATCAAGGGCGTCGATCCGGCGGCCGCATTCATGGCGCGGCATTCGCACTTCTTGGAGCGCGCGCAGTGATCGGTTCGAATCTTCCAGCGACTGCGCTCACGACGTCGAGCAGCATCGCATGAGCGCGACGACGCCCCCCGCGCGATCCGCCGACGCCAGCTTGATCGTCGTCAGCGGCATGTCCGGCAGCGGCAAATCGATCGCACTGCATACGTTCGAAGATCTCGACTACTACTGCGTCGACAATCTGCCCGCGGAGCTGTTGCCCGAGTTCGTGCGCGGCGCCGCCGTCAAGAACGATTTGCCGTCGAAACTGGCGGTCGGCATCGACGTGCGCAATCGCCAAACCGATCTGTCGAAATTGCCCGAATGGCTGTCCCAGGTCGGCGCGCAGGGCCACGATCCCAAACTGGTGTTCTTCGACGCCAACGACGATGTTTTGCTCAAGCGCTTCGCCGAAACGCGGCGTCGCCACCCGCTGAGCCACCGCGGCTTGGCGCTGGCCGACGCGATCGCGCTGGAACGCGAACTGCTCAAGCCGCTGCGCGCGCTGGCCGACATCGTGATCGACACCAGCGACACCAATGTCCATCAGATGCGGCGCCGGGTTATCACCGACTTGGGGCTCAGCAGCGATCAGTCGGTCTCGCTGTTGTTCGAGTCGTTCGCATACCGCAAAGGCGTGCCCGCCGATGCGGATTTTGTCTTCGATGCGCGCAGTCTGCCGAATCCGCATTGGGACGCGCGTCTGCGGCCGCTCTCGGGCCGCGACCGCGACATTCGCGACTATCTGGATGCGCAGCCGCAGGTCGCGGAATACGTGTCCCAATTGACCGCATTCCTCGACACGTGGTTGCCGCGCATGCAGGCCGATACGCGCAGCTACATCACCGTCGCCTTCGGCTGCACCGGCGGACGGCATCGCTCGGTGTACTTGGCCGAAACCTTCGCCGCGCACGCACGCGCCAACGGCTGGCGCGACGTGGCGACGTATCATCGCGAGTTGGAATAAGCCGCAAAAATTTCTCATAGGGTGCGCCTGCGGCGCACCGTTTTCTTCGCGATGCCGCCGATGCGGCACGGTGCGTCGATGCTCGAATCATCGCGCGATCGAATCGCGCGTGCCCAGCATCCGATGTTTAGTCGCTAAAAACGAAAACGGTGCGCTTAAGCGCACCCTATAGCGCCGGCGTCTCCGCGACCGGCTTTTCCGTTTCGGGCACCGGCGCGCCGCGACAACTGCGGATTTCCCAGTACCAGAACAAGAATCCCAACAACGTGAACGCGGCCGAGGCCAGCGCGAGCCAACGGCGGTCGTGGCTGATCAACGGCGAAATCGCGCCCGCCACCGCCGACTGCAACATCAAACTCGTGAACGACTGCAGCGACGAGGCCGCGCCGCGCTGACGCGGGTACATATCGAGAATGGCGAGCGTGAGGATCGGGAACACGATCGCGATGCCCAAGGCATTGATCGCCATCGGCAGCACCGCCCACGGCGCGGTGGCTTGCCCCACCGCGAAGGTGTAACCGAGGTTCGCTACCGCGGCGATGCCGCAAATCGCGAAACCGATCGCGACGCTGCGCGTAGCGCTGACCCGGCCCGCGGTGCGCCCGGACACGAACGCGCCCAGCATCATGCCCGCGATGGTCGGCACGAAGAACCAACCGAATTGATCTTGCTCCAGCCGCAAATGCTCCATCACGAACACGGGCGCCGACGCGATGTACAGGAACAACGCGGCGAAATTGAAACCGCCCGCCGCCGCGAAACGCTGGAACCGCGGATTCAGCGCGATGTAGCGATGACTGCGCAACAAGCCGCGCGCGGAAGGCCGGAAACGCGCTTCGGGCGGATGCGTTTCGGGCAAACCGAACCACGTCGCCAGCCACAACAACACCGCGAACAGCACCAGAAACCAGAAAATCGCCGGCCAACGGTCCCAACCCAGGATCCAACCGCCGATGATCGGCGCCACCGCGGGCGCGATCGAGAAGATCATCGACACCTGACTCATCATCCGTTGCGCGGCATCGCCATGCAGCAAATCGCGGATCGCCGCACGGCCTACGATCAAACCCGCGCCGGCGGACACGCCCTGCAGCGCGCGGAACGCAAGCAGCG
>JAGNNB010000285.1 GCA_017990865.1 Lysobacteraceae bacterium | reverse complement strand
GAACTGGGGTTACCCGAAACGTTCGCCGGTCTGGACCCGAAAAACACCACTGCGAGCAAGGACATCGATTGGACGAAAGCGGACAAGACCAAGTCGTCGGATCGCAAATTCATGCAGATGGTGAAGATCTACCAACTCAACAGATTGGCCACCGATTTCGGCACCGCATGGTCGGGGCAGCCGGTCAATCCCGCATCGATGCGCATCCGCGCCGGCGATTTCAGCGCCCCGGCGGCCCGAGCCATCGAAGCGCTCGGGTTCAGGATGGAATTGAACGACGGCACGGCGCAAACGGCTGCGCAGGTGGAGCTGCGCAAGAAATCGAAGTGATCGTTCGCGCTTCGATCGAAAGGGATTGGATCTGAGTCGATTCTATTGAGGGCGATGACGAGACGGGCACTCGAGAAAAGCCCCTCAGCAGGAGCCTGAAGGAAACCGAGAATAGGGACACAGAGCCCCAGCCGGCATTTACGTCCGGTATCCTCTATTTCGCATAATGCCTATTATGTTAACTTGAGGGTGTGGGCGAACCCCGACTAACCCCTTGATAACACTCATAGGCCTGCGACTGGCGCCTCACTCTGCGTGCCCACGTACCGTCCAAGCTTGCGTGCGCACCACCGCTCGAAATCGTGCACGAAGCTGAAAAGCACGGGCACGAAAATCAGGCTGAGCGCCGTCGACGACAACAGCCCGCCGATCACCGCGATCGCCATCGGCGCGCGGAATGCGGAATCCAGCGCCAGACCGAGCGCCACCGGCAGCATGCCCGCGATCATCGCGATTGAGGTCATGACGATCGGACGCGCGCGCAATCGGCAGGATTCGATGATCGCCGCGCGTACCGGCATGCCGCCACGAATGCGTTCGAGCATGGCGTCGACCAGCAGGA
Organism: Lysobacteraceae bacterium; assembly: GCA_017990865.1. Lineage (GTDB taxonomy): Bacteria > Pseudomonadota > Gammaproteobacteria > Xanthomonadales > Xanthomonadaceae > Lysobacter_I. Next base: position 3,935 of record JAGNNB010000285.1, on the reverse strand, counting down.
TCGAGTTCTTGTCCGCGATACCCATCAGCATCATCATGCCGATCATGGCCGGCATGCTCAGTTCTTTCCCGGTCGCGAACAGCAGCAGCAGCGCGCCGCCCACGGACAGCGGCAGCGCGATCATCCGCGCCAACGGTTGCAGCCAGTCCCGGTACAGCAGTACCTGGATCGAATAGATCATCAACAGCCCTGCCCCCAGCGCCTTGACGAAATTCGTCAGCAGCTCGGTCATGAATTCCGCGTCGCCGGTCTCCAGCACACGCACCGACGGCGGTAACTTCTTCATCGCCGGTAACGCATCGATACGTTCCAAGGCAGTGCCGAGCGCGACATCGTCGAGATTCGCCTCGACGTTGATCCGGCGCTGTCGGTCGTAGCGTTCGATGAAGACAGGTCCGCTGCCGAAGTCGAGCTTCGCGACGGACGACAGCGGCACGCTACTGCCGTCCGTGGCGCGTAATTTGATGTTTTCCAAAGCGCCGAGATCGCTACCGTACTCGCGCGGCATCCGCACCCGCACCGGGATTTCGCGATTGCGGTAATTGAACTTCGACAATCGCGGCGTGTCGTCGCCGATCGTCGACACGCTGATCGCCTCGCCGACTTGCTGAGTGGTGATGCCGAACTCGGCCGCCTTCAGCGGGTCCATGGCGACCAGAATCTCAGGCTGCTCCTGCCCTACGCTGCTGTCGACGTTGACGAAACCGGGGAGCGCGTGCATCTCGCGTTTGAGCGCATCGGCGGCGCGATTGAGCGCTTCGGCGTCGTCGCCAACCAACGCGATCGAAACGTCCTTGGCGCCGGTGAAATCTTCGAAGTTGACCCGTATATCGGCTAGCCCCGCGATTTTCGGATACATCTGGTTTCTGAACTCGCGTTCGTTCAGCGCGCGCTGTCGCGGCGGCACGAGTTTGACGTAGACGCGCGCCTCGTTGATCGCGCCGTTGCGCTCGCCGGCGGTGGTGAGGATATATTCGACCTCCGGCCGTTCGCGCAGGATGCTCATGACTTTTTGCGCGGCTTCGTCGGTCTGCTCGATGGTGCTGCCGCGCGGCAATGTGACGGTGGCGCTGGCGAGCGAATAGTCGTCGTACGGCATGAAGCCAGTCGGCATCAAGAAAACCAACCCGAACGATGCCGCCACGAACACCATCGCGATCGCGAGCGTTTTGATCCGATGGCGCAGCGTCCATTCGACGAGCCGAAGATAACGCGCGGTGGCTCCGCCGGTCTGCGCTTCGTCGTTCGCGCTGCGGCGCAGAAAACGCGATGCCAGCATCGGTGTGATCAAGCGAGCGACGATCAACGAGAACAAGGCCGCGATCGCCACGGTCAAGCCAAATTGACGGAAAAAAAGCCCGGGCAAACCATCCATGAAACTGACCGGAACGAAGACGGCGCAGATGACCAGCGTGGTCGCGATCACGGAGACGCCGATCTCCTCGGCGGCGTCGATCGAAGCCCGCAATGGGTTTTTGCCCATGTGCATGTGCCGATGGATATTCTCGATTTCGACGATCGCATCGTCCACCAGTACGCCGGTGACCAGCGTGATCGCGAGCAGGCTGATGAAATTGAGGGAGAATCCCAGCCAGTCGATGATCAGGAACGTCGGCACGATCGACAGCGGAATGGCGAGCGCGGCAATGATCGTCGCTCGCCAATCGCGCAGGAACAAGAAGATCACGAGGATGGTGAGAATCGCGCCCTCGATGAAGGTGAACATCGTCGAGCGATAACCGACTCTGACGAAATCGATTTCCGAATAACCGAGTTTGAAATGGACGCCGTGCGCAGCGGATAAGGCGTCGAGGCGAACCTGCACCGCATCGGAGACATCGACTTCGCTGTAGGCCTGCTCCTTGAAGACCATGAACGTCACCGCCGGGCGGCCGTCGATGCGGCTGATGCTGCGCATTTCGGATGCGCCCAACGAGACGGTGCCGATGTCGGCGAGCCTGACTTCTCGGCCGCCGTCGACGGCGACGCGGGTCTGGGCCAACGCATCGATGCTGCTCGCCTTGCCGGTGGTGCGCAGCGCGTATTCGGTATCGCCGAGCGTCAACCGCCCGCCGGGGAAATCGAGGTTGCTCGCGGTCAGCGTGTTGCTGACGTCGGCGGCGGTGATGCCGAGCGCACTGAGCTTCAACGGATCGAGGACGATGGAGACCTCTTGGTCGCTGCCGCCGACGCGATCGACGCGAGCAACGCCAGGAACGTTCATCAGTTCGCGCGCGATGGTCTGATCGATGAACCAGCTCAGCTCGGCGACCGGCATTTCCGGCGCATCGACGATGTAGATGCCCACCGGGCGCCCGGTGTCGGCGGCGCGCTGCACGATGGGCTCGCGCACGGTCGCGGGCAAGTTCTGACGAATCGCGGCGATCGCATTGCGCACGTCGTTCATTGCGCGATCGATGCCGATATCGAAATCGAATTCGACTTTGGTCAACGACTGACCTTCGGTTACGGTCGAGGTCACGCGCTTGACGCCTTGAAGGGTCGCGACCGCGTCCTCGACCCGCTGAGTAGTTTGCTGCTCCATCTCGGCGGGCGTTGCGCCGGGTTGGATCACGAGGACATCGACATCCGCGGTGACGACGTTCGGCAGAGCGGTCACAGGCAAATGCACGAACGCAGCGATACCGGCGAGCATGAGGATCGCGAACAGCAACAACGGCGGGACCGGGTTGCGGATCGACCATGTGGAAAAACTGAAAGCCATGTCGGATTCTCGATTCGGTGAGTTCGCCGCGATTCCGGCGTGTGCGCGTCGAACGTTTGCCGCAGGGCGTCAGTCGCCCGATCCAGCGATGCGGACATGGTCCTTCTCGCGTACGAACGGGCCGGCCTTGGCGACGATCGAGGCGCCCCCGATCGCTTCCGCCACGATGACCGTATCCGTGGTCTGCATTTTCGGCGTCACCGACTGCCGTCGCACGATCCCCTTTTCGTCCACGCGCCAAACGAAACGCCCTGCCCTATCCTGTTGCAGCGCCGAACGCGGGATCGACCAGCCTTCATCTTCGGCGACATCGATGATGGCTTCGCCGAAGACGCCCACCGGCAAACCCTCGCTGTCGTTCAGGCGCAAGCGCACGCTGCTCGCGCGCGTGGCGCTATCGACATTCGGCACGATCAAGCGGATTTCGCCTTGCAGCGGCGCATCGCGCCCGGCGATCTCGATCTTCGCACGCATGCCGGAACGCAGCCGAGCGACGATCGCTTCGGGCACTTCGACGTCGAGTTCGACCACCCCGTCCTTGGCGATTTCGAACAGCGCCGCGGCGCTGTCCGTGAGATCGCCGATCGAAGCGTTGCGGCGGTAAATTTTCCCTGCCGCGGGCGCGATCACTCGAGTGCGCTGCACGCTGAGGCGCGCATTGTCGTACTGCGCACGCGCGACTTCGTACGCCGATTGCTTTTGCTTGAAGAACTCTCGGCTGACCAACTGCGAGTCGACCAGCGTTCGCGCGCGTTCGTACTCGCCGCGCGTGCGCTCCATCTCCGAACGCAATTCATCGCTTTCGATATCGAGGCTGCGGCCGTCGAGCACGGCGAGCGTTTGGCCAGCGCGCACATAATCGCCTGCTTCCGCTTCGAGTCGCGCGACGCGCAAACCAGGCAGTTCGGGCACGACCCGGACTTCATCTCGGCTGCGGGTTTGACCGACCACACGCACCGTGTCGGCCACGCGTTTGCGCTCGGGGCGGATGACGCTCACCGTCAACGGCGCGGCCGCCGGTTGCGCGACCGCTTGCGGTTTACCGTTGCCCTTGCCTCCGATCAAAAAACCGGCGACCAGCCCGACACCGAGTAAGCCGACACCAACGATCCATGTACGCATCGTCGTCATACTCCCGAAGCGGCTGCGGCACGGCGACGACCGCCGCCTCGGCAGCGGCGCGGACATTGGGCCGGCTGGCGATGCGCGG
>JAGNNB010000284.1 GCA_017990865.1 Lysobacteraceae bacterium | reverse complement strand
CAGCTATCTGTTCTTCTGGCAGATCGAGGGCTTCGGGGTCGTATCGCGGCCGGACAACACCGTTTTCCAAGCACCGCCCGGACAAGCGCATTGGCTTCCGGCGTTGTGGTTCAACAGTGGGTCGCGGCCGCACCAAATCTTCGTGATCGACGCCGCCCACCGACTGTCGATGTTCGAAGGCTCTCGTCCCGGTCGAACCGGTGTCGCGACACAGCCGATCGACACCGATGTCATCGCGATGGCGCGCGCCGACGCGGACTCTTTCGCGTATCTGCGGTATCGCGGCGGCATGCTCGAATTGATGCTGCGTCATCGCCGCAATGCGGCCAGCCGGCGTCTAGCGCAAGTCTCGCTGTCGGCACCCCCGGACAAAGGCTTTCTTTTCGGCCTTCGTTACCGCGACATCAACGCCTGGTGCGTGCGTATGGAGCGCGGCCGCGAAGGCGGGGCTTCGTTTTGGGCGCTTTACAGCTACGACCAGCGCACGCCGTCCCCGCAAGTGCAGGTGATCCAAGTCGCCTCGGGTTGGTCTGTCGTCGGTTTGACGCCGGTGCCGGGCACGGCGTCGGAGTTCGGATTGGTCGCGATCACCGCCGACCGCAAGCGTTTGGTGCTGCTGCGCGTCATCGGCATCGACACGCTGTACGCCTCGGCGCGCAGCATCACCGCCGCCAGCGTCGCCACCGATACGTCGCTGATCGCATTCATCACCGAAGACCGGCAGTTGGTCGCGCTGACGCCGGGCGGCGAGACACGCCGCTGGAACGCCGACACGGAGCGCGACGATGGTTGATCGCGCCGCCATCGTTTCGACCGCGTCCGCCGCGACGACATCGCGCGCGGCGCAGGCCGCCGTGCGCGTTCCGCTGTGGCGCGGCGTGCAGCCGGTGGTGGCGTTGTGGTTTCGCGCTGACGCCCCGAAAAGCGATGCGAGCAAAGACGATGCATCGAAAAGCGACGCGTCGCAGGCCGATGCGCGCGCGGCGCGGATGCTCGCGCATTGGCGCACCGGCGCGAAGGCGCTGCGCTTCGCGGAAGGCGATCTGCTGCGTTACCCCAGCGCGCGTTGGCTGGACTGCGACGCCTTGCCGGCGCTGGCGCTGTGCCTGGATGCGCGCGGCGCGTTGACCAGCGCGCCGCTGCGTCCGGACGAGCGCGGCACGCACGACGAGAATTCTTCGCACCATACGCTCGCGGCCAGCGACGCCGACCTGTTGATCGTCGGCGGCGCGCGCGTGCTGGCGCTGCGGCAAGCCGACGGCGCGCCGTTGGATCTCTCGCGATTGATCGACATCGACGACTACGCCCTGCGCGAACCGTTCGATTGCAGCGCCGCGGTGCCGATGCCGGATGCGAGCAAACTGGTCGGCCGACAGGTACGCGAATTGCTGGGCGACAAAATTCCGCCGCCCAGCGCCGAACGCGATGCGTTTCTCGAACGGCTGTCCGGGCGCGGGCGCGATGGGAGCGCACGCGGTGGCGGCGCGCCCGGCGAACGCATGCGCGCGGTCGGTCAAGACTGGCTGGGCCGTTTCGCGGCGCGCTGGCTCGGCGGTTTCGCGGCCTTGGGCGCCGCCGCGGGCGGTATGGGACAAGGCGGACAAGGTACGAACGCAAGCGGTGTGCACGAACGTCAACGACCGGTGCGGCCGTCGCGTTTGCGCGATGCCTTGACGCGCTTGGCGATCGCCTCGCGCATGTCGCGTTTGATCGGTTGGCGGCACGGCGCGTACCTGCGCAAGATGCTGCAGATGTTCGAAGACGGCGATCTGCTCGAAGCGCTGCGTCACGCGCTGCCGATCGACGCGACCGGCCAAACCCGCGGCCAAGCGTTTTCGGCCCCGGGCCGGCGCAACGATCTGCGTTTGTCCGGCGCTTCGGACATCGGCACCGAGATCGGTTTGCCCGATGAACTGCGCGAACACTTGCGCACCGTCTACCGACAAACCTTCGAGCGCCTGGATCGCGCCGGCAAGGTCGACGAAGCCTTGTTTGTATTGGCCGAGTTGCTCAACGCCAAGCAAGAGGCGCTGGATTATCTCGAGCGCCACGGCCGCCACGCGCAGGCCGCAGAACTCGCGCTGGCCTGGGACATGCCGCCGACCACCATCGTGCGTTTGCTGTTGCTCGCCGGCGATTTCGAACGCGCGGTGCAGGCGGCGCGGCGCGACGGCGAATTCGCGAGCGTGGTCGCGGCGCTGGAAAAGGACAAACCGGCGTTGGCGATCAAACTGCGGCTGGCCTGGGGCGAAGCCTTGGCCGAACGCGGGCAATGGCTGGCGGCGATGGATGCGGTGTGGCCGGTGCCGGAGGCGCGCGATCTCGCGTTCCATTGGCTGCGGATGGCGGAAACCGCGGGCGAGACGCTGTCCGCGCGCGCGCTGGTGCGCCGCGCCGAGCGTTTTCCCGACACTTTGGAGCGTTACGGCGAACGTTTGCTCGCGTTGGCGAATCCCGAACGCGAGACCGACGCGCGGCGCGCCATGGCCGAAGCGCTGCTCGAAACGAGCGCGCATAACGCCGCGACGCGCGCGGTGGCGAGCGCGATTCTGCCTGCGCTGATCGCCGACCGCGCGGACAGCCGCCACGATCTGAGCAAGGCGCGACTGAAGCGTTTGCTGCAACTCGCCGACGACCCCTGGTTGAACGCCGATGCGCCGGAACTCTCGGTGCCGCAGTTGAAAACGCGCATCGATCTTTGGGACGGCCTCGGCGGATTGCGCTGGGACGCGCCCGCAGTCGGTTTACGCGCGATCTACGACGCGGCGGCGCTGGACGATCATCGCTATCTGATCGCGCTCGGCGAAGCGGGCGCTGCGGTGATCGATCGCGGCGGGCGCACGCTGCGGCGCTACGACGTACCCGCGTATGCATTGACGATCGGCGACAGCCGCAACATCGCGCTCGCCGTCGCGCCGCGCGAGCATGTCACGCGCGTGAGCCGATTGGATCTGGTGAGGCATAGCGTCGCCGATCTGGGCGCATTGCCGATAACGGCGCACGCGGACGCCTTCGACGGCATCGCCTGGAGCCTCGTTTCGCGCGATCGCATTCTGGTGGTGGACACGGCGAAATCGCTGCAGGACGCGCTGTGGCACGTCGGCGACCTGCCGGGACCGATCGTGCAGACGCGGTATCTGCCGAATCAGGAGATTTACCTGATCCGCAGCGGCGAGGCGTTCGAGATCTGGGTCTATCAACTTCCCAACCGGCGCTTGCTCTCGCGCGACACCGTGCGCATCGAAGAGGGGCACACCGTCGCGCTGATCGGACATGGGCAAGCGCTTCAGTTCGCCGTCCTCGACCGACCCGATGCCGACGATCGCGATAGCGGTAACGACGCTCGCGACGACACGATCGACATCGGTTTCGAGTGGTACCGCCAACCGAAACGCATACGGCTGCGCAAACTCGAAGGCGAAACCGCGCCCTCGATCGTCTTCCAGCCGCTCTCGCAGGGTGCGCTGTTCGGCCTGCGCGGCGAGCGACGCGCGCAGTACGGCTTGTATCGTTATCGCGACGGCACCGCCCTCGCCGAATTCGATTGGCCGACGAGCGTCGTACCGCGCGTTCGCGAAACCCCCGACGGACTGCTGTTATTCGATCAGGAAGGCCGCGTACTGTCGCTGGCGCGCGACGGCACGGTGCGGGATACGATTTCGGTGCGTTGAGGCGGCTTCGATGCTTGCTTTGAAGCGATTGAAACGAAGCGCGTTGCTCAATGTCAGCGCCGGAATACGGCCTATACGTTCCAGACCCAGCGGGCGGCGGGAAGGATGCCCGCCGTTTTTCGATTCGCCATGGACGGCGAATCGAAAAATCCCCTCGGCAATGAATGACCAGGATTGTTTTGTCGGGGAAAAGTGCTTTCTTTTGCCTACTTTTCTTTGCACGAGCAAAGAAAAGTAGGTCGCGCGGCAGCGCGAAATACTGCCTTGCTCAAGCGATTCGAACCGAACTTCGATAATGCGATGAAGCGGCAGTGGCCGCGATAGGCGATCACACAAGGGGCGCGTCTGCTACCGCGTCTCACCACACGTTCGGCGCAACCCCACGTTCCGGATGTTTCATCCGCACCACGCAAAAGCGCTGGCCGGTCGGGGCTTCCATCACCACCCAGGTGTGGACGGCGGCGATGCGTTTCGCGCCGAGGGCTTCCAGGCGCTTCACTTCGGCGTCGATATCGTCGGTTTCGATGTCCAGATGCACGCGCGAGGCGTGCGTCACTTTCTGCACTTCGACGTGCAATCCGCCCGGCGCGTCGTCGAGTTTGACGTAGGTCGACGCTTCTTCCGGCGGCAGTTCGCCGATCGGCCAACCCAGCGCGTCGCTCCAGAAACGCGCGGCGGCGTCCAAGTCGTCGGTCTTGCAATCGATGATGAAACCGGCGAGGCGGCTGCGATGGCTCATGCGTGCGTTCCGCGAGCGGTACGGTGCGTCGGCGTCAGCGCATGCGCCGACGCGGGGCTTCGAGCGACTGCTCGTCTCTGATCGCTTCCAAACGCGTTTCTTCTTCCAGCTTGCGCTTGCGCGCTTGTTGCTCGCGCTCCAAGTCTTCGATCATCTTCCGATGCAAGGCCTGGATCAGCATCGTCCGATAGATCGGATGGACGTTGCTGTTGCCCAGCGCAAGCCACAGCATGTCTTTGTCCGCGCTGTAGGCGAACGCCGTGAGGCGCTCGAAATCCTTCAGCTCGGGCTCTTTCTTCTCGCCGACGACGGCGACGAACTCGCTGTAGTCCATGTCGCTTCACCCCGCCGTTGGAGACAGGCTCCGATCTTCCACGTTAACGGCCGGGCGTTCAATACGTTTCGCCGCATCGCCGCGC
>JAGNNB010000283.1 GCA_017990865.1 Lysobacteraceae bacterium | reverse complement strand
ACGCACGCCGCCGAGTTCCGGCGCGAAGCTGTGGATCGAAATCAGCGCCGGGCAGCCGCCCGCGGCCATGCGCGCATGCAGCCACTCGGAAATGGCGCGATGGTAGGGCTGATGGATCTGCCGCCAACGCTGCCGACGCGCGGCTTCGCTGAGGTCGCGATTGCCCGGCACCAGGGTGCCGTCGCTGACCGCGGCGCAGAGCGTGGGATCGTCGTACTCGCGATTGGCATCGACGACCAAGCGCGAATAGCCGTGCAGGAACGCGGGCGCGTCGAACCGCGAGGCCAGCGCACGGGTGACGGCGGCGGCGTGCAGATCGACGGCGATATGCCGCGCGAATTCGGACGGCGGCAGCCCGAGCTGCGCCAACGACGCCGGCACCGCAGCGGAGGCGTGGTCGCACAGCAACAGCGCGCGCGTGGATGAGCCGGGCAGAAAGGCATAGGCGGGCGGATCCTTCGCGCCGAGCAGCGTCGGCGCGTCGTCCTTGGGTGCGTCGTAGGCGAAGTCGTCGTCGTGGCGCATGCGCCGATGATGCAGGAAAACGCCGCGCGAGTGGAGCGACGGCCGGGCTCGAATCGGGCCTGGACGAGGCATACGGAGGACACGGAATTCCGGATGCCTGCCGTGGCCCGGCCGCGAATCATCGCTCCGTTGAAGAAGCCTTGTCGGCGCGCCAAGGCAACGCACTGCGACGAGGCGGCGACCGCCGCAGGCTCGAAGCGTCAATCCTCATCCGGCGCCACGGGCGTATAGCCCGCGGGCGGATCGCTGCTCAGCCATCCCGGCGGAATCGGTCGGTCGAATTCGAAGCGATAGTCGATCTCCAACCCGCCGCCGCCCTGCTGGCGCATCGCCAGCGGTAGGCCGTCGTCGTCGGCCCACAGCGTCATATCCCCGCCCGGCAGCTTCAACAACCAGCCATGCGCGGTACGCCCGTCGATGACGCGCGTTTCCTTCAACGGCGTGGCGTTGCCCTTGAATGCGCGCAGCTCTTCGAGCCAAGACAATGTCCCGTCCTGCGGCGCTCCGGTGTTCGGAATCGGCGCGATCATCGCCTGCCGCGGTTCGTGCAGCAGCGTGAGGATGCGGCGGCGCGGCGCATCGACGATCACGCTGAGTTGCGTGCCCACGTCGGTGCGCAATACGCCGCGCGAATCGACCACGGTGCGTGTGGTCTGCGTCGCGCGATCGCCGAAACGCTGGACGACCGTCATCGACAAGGTTTCGAAATCGCGGAAGCGCGCCTGCACGGCGGCGAAGGCGTCGTTGTTGCCCGAGAGCATCGGAATGGCGATGCCGATCGCCAGCGCGACCATCACCGTAGCCGCGACCGCCCAGACGCCGCGCGGTGCCGATCGCGCGCCTTCGCGCGTTTGCGCGTTCGCGAGCCGCATCCGCGCGAGCAAGCGCGCCTGTGCGGCTTCGGCGGCGGCATCCGCCGCGGAGTCGGTCGTGGGATCGGTCGCCGAAGCGCTCATGCCGCGCACATGCGCTCCGAGCGAAGCGGATAGCTCGTTCTCGTATCGATTCATGGTGCGATCTCCGTAGCGGTGTCGCCCAGTCGCGCTTCCAGCCGGCGGCGTGCGCGATGCAGGGTGACGTTGACGTTGTTTTCGCTCATCGCCAAGGCCTGGGCGATATCGCCGATGTCCAGCCCCTGCAGATAGCGCAAGCCGAAGCACTGCGCTTCGCGACGCGGCAGCGCCGCCAGCGCATCGCGCAGTTGACGACCGCGTTCGCTGGCGATGTTTTCGTGTTCCGCCGATGGCGCGGCGGTCGGCTCCTGCGCGGTCCACAGCGGCAAGACCCGCCACCAGCGTCGTTGTCGTCGCAGCACATCGATCGCGCCGCGGGCCGCCGATGCGCTGAGATACGCCGGCCAGGAGTTCACTTCGCGAGGCGGCGCTTCCAGCAGCCGCAGAAACACGTCTTGTTGCACGTCTTCGGCCAGCGCGGCATCGCCGAGCACGCGATACGCGGCCTTGAACACCAGCGGCCCATACTGATGGGCGAGCGCCTCGGGGGCGTCGGGCACCGCGAATTCGGTCACTACGGCGCTCCTGAGCGATGGGGTCGTACTGGGGAGGGGCAAGCATGACATCGGCGGACTCTGCGGAGGGAGAGTGCATGGAAGACGCGCCAGCGCGCGGATTCTTACGTCGCGGTGTCGGGCCGGGGGTCGAGTCGAGCGTTGGGCCGAGCGTTCGACCGAGCGTGTGCCCCCTCCGCAGGGCGATTCGTTCCGGCGATGTAAGTTCCGGCCCTCCGGTGCGTCAAGCGATACGAACCCTAGGAGACTTCGCCATGCCGCACACCGTATCGAACGTCGCATCGACCCGAAAACATCGGTCTTTTCCTCGTGCCGCGTTCATCCGCACGACGAGGTGGCTGTACTCGAGCGTGGCCGCGCTGTTGCTCGCCATGGCCGCGCCATCCGCCACCGCAGCACCCTCGATCAAACCCATTCCGACCGACGCCGAGCTCGACGCCGAAGTCGCTCGCGCGATGGCCGCGACGCAAGCGCGCGGGCTGGCCATCGCCATCATCGATCGCGGTCGCGTCGTGCGCGTACGCAGCTACGGCGACCGCAACGCCGCCGCCGCGCCGCTGCAGAAGAACACGATCATGTACGGCGCATCGCTGACGAAATCCGCATTCGCTTATATGGTGATGCAGCTCGTCGACGAAGGCCGGCTCGATCTCGATCGGCCGCTCGCGCAGTATCTCGAACGGCCGCTGCCCGAGTACCCGACCGAAGACAAATACGCGCCCTGGGCCGACCTCGCCGGCGATGAACGCTGGCGCGCCGTCACCGCGCGCCACGTGCTGACGCACAGCGTCGGCTTCGCCAATTTCGCGTTCCTCGAACCCGACGGGAAATTGCGCTTCCATTTCGACCCGGGCGCGCGTTACGCGTATTCGGGCGAAGGCTTCATCCTGCTGCAGTTCGTGCTGGAGCGCGGCTTGGGCTTGGATGTCGGTGTCGAAATGCAGCGTCGCGTATTCGATCGCTTCGGCATGACCGACACCAGCATGATCTGGCGTCCTGACTTCGCCGCGAATCTCGCCGATGGCTGGAAGATCGACGGCAGCGTCGAACCGCACGACGAGCGCAGCAAAGTGCGCGCCGCGGGCTCGATGGACACCAGCATCGACGACATCGCGAGATTCGCGGCGGGCTACGTGCGCGGCGAGGGTTTGAACGCGGCATCGCGCCGGGCGTTGATCGCGCCGCATCTTCCGATCACGAGCGCATCTCAATTTCCATCACTGCAGCCGGAGCTCGCCGCCGAATCGCGTCAAGGGCAACCGTCGGCCGGCCTGGGCGTGATCGTGTTCGACGGCCCGCAAGGCGCGGGTTTCATGAAAGGCGGCCATAACGATTCCACCGGCAACACGATGGTCTGCGTACAGCGTCGTCAGCGCTGCGTGGTGATTCTCGCCAACGACGTTCGCGCCGAAGCGGCGTTCCCGCGGTTGGTCGAGTTCGCGATCGGCAAGACCGGCGCGCCCTGGCGTTGGGAATACGGGCAGATGGCGTTCTGGGCGATGCCCTGAACGCGGATGACGCAGAAGCTGCGGGCTGACACCGCGGTCGATCTCACCGCCTGAGACGCACACAGGGTATCCAGCGGGGTCCGACCGGAGCCTGCCATGTCCCCGTTAACGTCGATTCGCGCGCCGCATCCCGATGCAACTCCCGCATCGCTGTCCGATCGGATGCCTGAGGCGCCTTCGCGGCCCTCAACCGCGCTTTCGCAAACCGACGTGTCGCATGCGCTGTTCCCGCCGCCGATGCGTCCGCCTTCGGCGAACGGCGGCGAACTCGCCTCGCGTTTGCGGCGCAAATACGCCGATCGCGTGACCGGGGCGTTCACGCTGCCGGGGCGCGAGGGGCGATACGCGGCATTTCCCGACGATTTGCCCGAAGCGCTCGCCGTCGCGTTGCGCGCGCGCGGCGTGACGCAGTTGTACAGCCATCAGGCCGAAGCTTGGGAAGCGACGCAGCGCGGCGAGGATGTGGTGGTGGTGACGCCGACGGCCTCGGGCAAATCGCTGTGCTACACGCTGCCGGTCGTGGCGGCGGCGATGCGCGATCGATCGAAAGCGCTGTATCTGTTTCCGACCAAAGCCCTGGCGCAGGATCAAGTCGCGGAATTGTTGGAATTGAACGCGGCCGGGAATTTGGGTTTGCGCGCGGCGACGTTCGACGGCGATACGCCGGGCGATCAGCGTCGCGCGATTCGCTTGAACGGCGATATCGTCGTCACCAACCCCGACATGCTGCATCAGGGCATCCTGCCGCATCACACCAAATGGGCGCAGTTGTTCGAGAACCTGCGTTACGTGGTGATCGACGAAATCCACACCTATCGCGGCGTGTTCGGCTCGCATCTGGCGAATCTGTTGCGGCGGCTGCTGCGGATCTGCGCGTTCTACGGCACGCGGCCGCAGTTCGTTCTGTGCTCGGCCACCATCGGCAATCCGAAAGCGCATGCCGAGGCCTTGATCGAACGACCGATCACGGCGCTGACCGAATCCGGCGCGCCCACCGGCGACAAACACGTCTTGCTGTGGAACCCGCCGATAGTGAATCGCGACTTGGGCCTGCGCGCGTCGGCGCGTTCGCAAAGCACGCGGATCGCGCGCATGGCGATCAAGGCCGGCTTGAAGACGTTGATCTTCGCGTCGTCGCGGACGATGGTGGAAGTGTTGACGAAATATCTCAAAGACGTGTTCGATCACGACCCGCGCAAACCGGCGCGGATTCGCGCGTATCGCGGCGGGTATTTGCCGAGCGAACGGCGCGAGGCCGAGCGCGCGATGCGCGCG
>JAGNNB010000280.1 GCA_017990865.1 Lysobacteraceae bacterium | reverse complement strand
GGAGCTGGTCCCGCAGGCGATCCTCGACGCCTACCGAACGATCGTCGCCGCGGACGTCGCGCCGTTGAGTCTGGGCGGCGATCATTTCGTCGCCTACCCGATTCTGCAGGCGTTACACGAACGCTATGGGCCGTTGGCGTTGATCCATTTCGATGCGCATAGCGACACCTGGCCCGACCGCGACGATACGGCCGACGCATGCCGTATCGATCACGGCACCATGTTTTGGCATGCGGCGAAAACCGGCATCGTCGATGTCGCGCATTCCATTCAGATCGGCATGCGCACGCTCAACCCCGACACCTACGGCTATCGCGTGCTGGACGCGCGCTGGCTGCATGCACAGGGCGTCGAGGCCTGCGTCGCGGAGATTCGCGAGCGCGTCGGAGCGCGCGCGTGCTATGTCAGCTTCGATATCGATTTTCTCGACCCCGCGTTCGCGCCGGGCACTGGCACGCCGGTGGTCGGCGGGTTCTCCACGCACGATGCCTTGCGCTTGATTCGCGGCCTCGCCGGGCTGCAGATCGTCGGCATGGATGTGGTGGAAGTCTCGCCGCCCTACGACCACGCCGAAATCACCGCGCTGGCCGGCGCTTCGATCGCGCAGGAATTGTTGGCGGCGTACGCGAGCCGATTTCCCGATCGCGTGGCGCGCTAGAGGTCGCGGGTGAGGCGCAACACCGAAAATCCGGCCGGGTCGGTTTGCCCCGTGGCCGGCGCGTAGCGACCGTCGGGCTCGCGCACCAGATACATCAAGTATGTCCGCGCCTCGGCGGCGTGGAACTCCAGCAGCAGCGGGCCGTTGAGCAACGGCTGCGCGGCGCGATCCACATCCAGACGATAGTGATGCAGCGCGGTCTTCGGTTCGCGCGGCGCGCCCTTCAGCCATGCCTTCACTTCGAGTTCGGTGGTGATGCCGACGACGCGCACATCGGGGCGGATGCCGGGCAACACCACTCGCTCGTCGGTGTCGCGGCCGATACGCGGCACGGCGATCACTACCGCATCGGCACGATCGAACAGGTCTTGGTCGTCGGGCGTTGGGATCAAGCGCGAGTACGCCGCGAGCGGAATCGCGCATAGCAACGATGCGAGCAGCCATTTCTTCATTCGAGCGCTCCTTTACGGGATGGGACGCCTGACGATCCGGCGACGCTAAACGGACCGCTACAGGCCGCTAAGGGTTCCGCAGAAACACCACATAACCGCGGAAATAAGGATGCGTGCGCAGCGACGGTGGGGGATCCCATTCGCCGCCCTGCAGCAAGCCGATCCGGAACGGCAGCGCCAACCGATCCAGCCGGGCGAGATAATTGCGATAGCCCGGGATCACACGGCGACCTTGGTAAATCTGCAGTACCACCTCGTCCACCACGCCGGCCAGCGCGCTCAAACTCCGCGGATCGCCGTTCGCGCTCCAATCGAGCAAGCCGGTGATGCCGAGCTTGCAATCCTTCGGAAGCGATCGGCGTAGCCCTTTCAGAAATTCGGCGTACTCGTCCAAATGTCGCGTGCGCGCAT
This sequence comes from Lysobacteraceae bacterium, assembly GCA_017990865.1. Lineage (GTDB taxonomy): Bacteria > Pseudomonadota > Gammaproteobacteria > Xanthomonadales > Xanthomonadaceae > Lysobacter_I. The sequence continues at coordinate 3,319 of JAGNNB010000280.1, read as the reverse complement.
CGAAATCGATCTGCACGCCGACGACGCGATTGCCCGCCTCGCGCCAACGCCGCAGACGTTCGAGCAATTGCGCGCGGATCTGCGGCGTCCAATGCAAGGTTTCGGCGCGCACCACCAGCCAGACATCGGCGTGTGCGATCTTCGGCGTCGCGCTCAATCGCGAAACGAAGCGCACGGCCGGTTCCGCCTTCACTTCGCCCTGCAGCAGGTAGACAGATCGCGCGCGATCGAGCACGGGCTGCGGCCGGACGCCGGCCCACAGCCAGAACGCGTCGTAGCGCTCGGCGTTCACCCGCGGCGTCGATACCGATGCCGAAGACGCCTCCGGCGCAGCGCTCGTCACCTGCGCCGCGGTCGCACCGCTCGCCATGCCGAGAAGAGCCAGCGCGCAGCACGCGAACCATCGCATCGCCGCGCGCTGGGTTCGGCTCACCAGTAAAACTCGAGTTTCTTCGCCCACGGCGAGGAGGCGTATTCGCTCTTCAAGCGGCGGAACCAAGCCTTGCGCGTCTCTTTCGGCACCTCTTCGCCGCCGCAATCGTTATAGCCGGACGGCGCGTAGCAGTTCACCGCGCGATAGAGGGCATACGCCTTGTCTTCCGGCGTCGCCGCGGCATCGTTCATCGCGCGGCGATAGATGCGCTGCCGAGAAAACGACTCGCCCGGGAATTGCGAAGGTCCGCCGCCGAGTTCGTTCGCCGAGGGCGGGAAGTCGAGTTCGAATGCGTCGTAGCCCTTCAAGCGCACGAATTCGCCCAGGCACAAAGACGCGGCGACGTTGTCGGGCGTTTTCGCCAGCGTCGCGGCGACGGTTTGCAGGCTCGGGCAACGGTAACCCTCGACGGTGCCGCCCCATGCGAAATCGCCCAACGGCGGCGCTTGTTCGAGCTTGAAATAGCGTCTGTCGGAGCCCGGCGCGTTCTTCGGCAGGAACGCCCTGGCGTCGGTCAGGAAATCGGCGTAGCGGCCGCGCGTCAGTTGTTTGTACAGCAACACGTAGGCCGCGATGGCGCGTTCGCGCGCGGAGGCCTTCGTGTCTTTGACCCGGGCGCGCAGCAGATCCGGACCGGCGAGATTCATCAGCAGACGTTCGCGATAGGCCGCATCGACCACCGGCGAGTTCGCTTCGAACAGTCGCGGAATCGCGCCTTCGCGCTGATCGTGCAGCGCCAAACCGAGTTGCAAGGTCTCGCGCTGATACGCCTGTTGCGCATGCGGGAACAGTCGCAGCCACGCTTCGCGCGCCTGCGCGTCGCGCACCGCATCCAGCGCCAACGCGCGCAGGGCTTGGCGGCTGAATTGCACTGTGCTCATCGTGCCTTTCGGCGCGGCATCCGGCAATTGCGACAAGACGCGCTCGGGCGATTTTTCGACGAAGTAGGCATGCGCCGCCAGCAGGTACTCGAATAATTCCGGCGTGCGCGCGAACCGGGAGCGTTGCGCCAGCAAGGCATCGCGAGAAAGGCCGCCTTCGCCCGGCGAGCCCTCGATCGCACGCATGCGGCGCAGATCGTCGACGGCGAGCAGCAGCGGGTCGGCCTTATCCGCGCGATAGGCGTCGGCCGGCAGTTTCGCGTCGATTTCCTGAGCGAGGTCGATATCGGTCAAATTGCGCAGCGACGCGTCGGTCTGTTCGATCTGCCAACGATAGGCATCGAGCAACTTGTCCTGATCCTGCCCCAGCCAGTAGACGCGGCGGAGCAGACCGTAGGCGGATGCCGTGTACTGCCCACGCGGGTAATCGCGAACGTAAGCCTTCAGCGCAGTCTCGGCTTTCCCCAGCGCGGCGCGATCCATGCTCTCGAACTCGATGTCCCCGTAGTCACCGAATCCGCGCGCCAGCGCGGACAACGCCCACGCGCGCCCGATCATGTAGCGCGAAGCCTCGCGCACCCACGGTTGTTTGCTTTTCGACAGCGCGGCGAACGGCGCCGGGTCGTACGCGCCGTTGTAAAAGCCGACCGCGGCGCGCCAGTACGCCAGGAAATCGCGCCCGGCTTTCGAGCGCACCACAACGTCCAGGTCGGCATCGAGGGCGTCGGTCGCCGCTGCCGTGCTTCCGTTCGTACTTTCGTCCGTGCAAGCGACGCTGCGGCGCGCATCGGCGAGTCGGGCTTTCTCGTCGGCCGGTACGCTCTTGTCGGCATTCAACGCGGCGATGAACTGCGCCTCGCCGCTGGCCGTGCTGACGCAGGGCGTGCCTTGGCCGGACAAGATCGTCCATGAAGCGTCTTCGCCCTCGCCCACTCGACCTACGCGCGACGCATACGTCGCCCATGCGAAGGGCATCGGCAGGATCGGCCGTTGCAGCGGCTCGGTCTTCGGCGGCTGCGCGACGAACGCGGTGCCGTGCCGGTCCGCGAGCAACAGCGCCAAATTGATCCGGGTATCGTTCGCTGGCGCGAGAATCGCGCTACCGGCGCAACCGAAACCGTATTCGGTCCCGGCCGGCTCGACGGTCGGCGCGCATTCGAAATCGGAACTGGCCCGGGCGGGGATCGCGTAAACGAGAGCGGCGGCGGCCGCGATCGAGAACAAGGCGTGGCGCATGGCGCTCCTGAGAGTGAGATGTCGCGTGACGAGGGATTCGCGGGCGGTCGCGATGCGGCGCGCGGCCGCTATTGTGACCGGTCGCGTGACAGAATGCAGGCGCAGCAGCGGTCTGAAATGCCGCCGAAGTATGCCGCCGGATATGCGGCCTGCGTCGGAGGCCGCCGTTCTCGCCCGCGCCGAACCAACGATGGCTTCATACGGCCACTGACAGGAGGTTTTCATTATGTCGACGCACGACGCCGCCACGCGCACCGCATACCGCATCTGCCCGCTGTGCGAAGCCGCCTGCGGCTTGGCCGTGCAGTTGCGCGGCGACGAGGTGGTCGCGGTGCGCGGCGATCCGGACGATGCCTTCAGCGGCGGCTATCTGTGCCCCAAGGGCGTCGCGTTGAAAGACCTGCACGAAGACCCCGACCGTTTGCGCACGCCGATGCTCCGGCGCGGACGCGGCGCCGATGCGCGTTGGGAAGCCTGCGATTGGGACACCGCGTTCGTCGAGATCGAGCGGCGCCTATTGCCGCTGCTGGACGCGCACGGTCGCCAGAGCCTGGCGTTCAGTCTGGGCAATCCCATCGTCCACAAACTCGGCTTGCAGTTATACGTACCGCGCATGGTCCGCGCCGCCGGCACGCCGAACGTATTCAGCGCGTCCACGCTCGATCAAATGCCGAAGCATGTGGCCTGCGGCCTGATGTACGGCCATTGGTTGAGCATCCCGGTGCCGGACATCGAGCGCACCGATCTGTTGATCGTCGTCGGCGCCAAC
>JAGNNB010000282.1 GCA_017990865.1 Lysobacteraceae bacterium | reverse complement strand
CTGGCGCTCAGCGGCGACGCGGTGGACAACATTCCCGGCGTGCCCGGCGTGGGCGCCAAAACCGCGGCGGTGCTGCTGGCGCATTTCGGCGACCTGGACAGCCTGCTCGCGCGCATCGACGAAGTGCCGTTCCTGCGCTTTCGCGGCGCCGCGCAGGCCGCCGTCAAACTACGCGCGCATCGCGAACAGGCGCTGCTGTACCGCCAACTCACGCGCATCGCCTGCGACGCGCCGCTGGACGACGTCGATCTCGCGTTCCGGCGCGCCGACACCCAACACGACAACCTGCACGCGATCTGCGAACGCCTCCGCTTCGGCCCGCTGACGCGACGCCGCCTTTACGCCGCCGCCGGATTGCCGTTCGCGCCGATGGCCACGACCGACGACGAATTGCCATGAACGATACCGCTCCGCCCACCGACGACATCCTTTACGACGGCCGCTGGCTGCGGGTGAAACGCCGCGGCGATTGGGAGTACTGCGAACGCAGCCACCACGCCGACGGCATGGCGGTGATCGTGGCCGCGCTCACGCCGCAGGACGAGGTGTTGTTCGTCGAACAATTCCGCGTACCGCTGGGCAAAAGCACCATCGAAATGCCGGCGGGTCTGGTCGGCGACATCGCGCACGGCGACGGCCTGGATGACACGCTGGAAGAAGCCGCGCGCCGCGAATTGGTCGAGGAAACCGGCTGGTTCCCGCACGAGGTCGAAGTGATGATGATCGGCCCCACCTCCGCCGGCATGAGCAACGAACGTATCGCCCTGGTGCGCGCGCGCAAGCTGGAGAAAGTCGGCGACGGCGGCGGCGTGGACAACGAAAACATCGTCGTGCACACCGTCCCGCGCGCCCAGGCGCCCGCATGGCTGCTGCAAAAACGCGACGAAGGCTACGAACTCGACCTCAAACTCTGGGGCGGCCTGTGGATGCTGGCGCACGAGTTGGACGGCACGCCGACGGCGTGATCGCCGGCCTGTTGTAGGAGCGCCGGAAGGCGCGACCGGCGAAGCCTTGTCGAGAAAGCGTCGTCGCGCCTTCCGGCGCTCCTACAGGCAGGTCGTTTGCGCCATCGCCGCTTCGATCTCGTCGGCCGTGCGCGGCAAGGCATCGGTCAACACGCTGTGGCCGTTTTTGGTGATCAGCACATCGTCTTCGATGCGGATGCCGATACCGCGCCATTTCGCGGGCACCGAGGTGTCGTCGGCGTTGACGTACAACCCGGGTTCGATGGTGAACACCATGCCCGGTTCGAGCAGGCGCGATTCGCCGTCGATGCGGTAATCGCCGACGTCATGCACGTCCAAGCCCAGCCAATGCCCGGTTTTATGCAGGTAAAAGCGCTTGTAGTGCCCGGCGGCGAGATTCTGCTTCAGCGACCCTTTGAGCAGCCCCAGCGATAGCAAGCCCTCGGTCAATGTTTCCACCGCGGCCACGTGACCGGCTTCGTAAGGCACGCCGGGCTGCGCCTGCGCCAGCGCGGCGCGCTGCGCGGCGGCGACCAGATCGTGCAGCGCGCGCTGTTCTTTGCCGAAGCGACCGTTCACCGGAAACGTGCGGGTGATATCCGACGCGTAGCCGCGGTATTCGGCGCCGGCGTCGATCAACACCAGATCGCCGTCCTTCGCCTGCGCGGCGTTGGCGCGGTAATGCAGCACGCAGGCGTTGGCGCCGGCGCCGACGATGCTGTTGTAGGCCGGTTCGGCGTCGTGATGCCGAAACACCTGCTCCAACGCGGCCTGCAATTGATATTCGTGAACGCCCGGTCGCGCGATCCGCATCGCCGCCCGATGCGCGTCGACGCTGATGTCGGCCGCGCGCTGCATCAACTTGAGTTCTTCGCGATCCTTGAACAGCCGCATTTCGTCGAGCAGATGGCCCAGCTCCAGGAATTCGTGCGGCGGTTGCGCGCCCATCCGCACTTGCGCGCGGACGCGGTTCAGCCAGCCGATAAGCTTGAGGTCGAATTCGGTGTCGCGCCCGAAGTGGTAGTAAACCCGCGTGCGGCCTTCGAGCAGGCCGGGCAGGATTTCGTCCAGATCGTCGATGGGATAGGCGTCATCCATGCGATAGCGATCGACCGCGCCCTCCGGCCCCGCGCGCGGGCCGTCCCAAGCTTCGCGCGCCGGGTCGCGCTCGCGGCAGAACAGCAGCGCTTCGCCGTGGCTGCGGCCCGGAATCAACACCAGCACCGCCTCGGGTTCGGCGAACCCGGTGAGGTACCAGAAATCCGAGTCCTGCCGGTACGGGTAATGCGTATCGCGGCTGCGAATCCGCTCGGGCGCGGACGGAATCACCACGATGACGTCATCGCCGGCCAGCCGCATCAGTTGCCGACGACGCTTCGCGTACTGCGAGGCGGAGATGCCGCTGGCGCAGATCGGCGCGGGTGCGGCTGCCGGTGCGGTGACCGCGGTTTTCGCGACGATCGTCGTGGTCTTGGCGGCGCTCATCGGCTCAGTGCAGCCGCTGCCGGCTACGCGGGCCGAGATTGCAGTCGCCGTGCAGCAGCAGGGCCGCGACGCGCACGAATTCTTCGATTTCGGCCAACGCGGTCTCGTCGTCCTCGTCGCCGTCGTCCTGCGCGGTGGCGGCGGCCAATTTGGCCAAATCCTCCAGCGCCTCGCGGCTTTCGTCGGACAACGCGGCGCGGTCGCCCGCCGCCAGGCCGAAACCGCCGAGAAAACCGCGGCACCAGTCGAACAAAGCACCGCTGCGTTCGGTCAAGGACGCGTCGCCCTCCGGCACCAACAATTCGAAACCGAATTCGCTGTCGCCCAACTGGGTCGCGGTCGCGCCGCGCAACCGATCCAAAGCGTCGCCCGCCGTGGGCGCCGCGACGGTGTCGTCAGCCAAGACCTGCGCCAACCAGCCGTCGGCGACGCCGCCGCCGGCCAACCAGCCGCAAAGCGCGCCGTGCAGTTCGGAGCCACCCACGCCCAAGCGCCGCGAGCGGATTTCGTCCTCGACCTCGTTCAGCGGAGGCAAGTCGGGGCTGGGCATCGCTGAGGACATGGATCGCGCGCTCGTCGTCATGAGTCGGGGCGTCCGCATCGCGCGCCCCGGTGGGGAAAGCGCAGTGTATCCCGTGAACAGCCTCCTGAATGCGGCACCGCCCATCGTAACGACGCACGAGAAACCCGAACGGCGGGTGCAACCGGGGCAAGACACGCCTACACTGCCGACAGGGGACACCCACGCAAGGGGACGGGGGTCGGACGCGCTCGACATGATGAATCCGGAAAGCCTGTTTCTGTTGTTGCTCGCCGGCAGTTTCGCGGCGTTGCTGGCGTTCGTGCTTCGCCGACGCATCAGCGCCGAGCGGCAGTACGTCCAAGACCTCAAAGAGCGCGAAGAGCGCCTCAAACTCGCGCTTTGGGCCTCCGCCGAGCAGTACTGGGACTACGATCTGCGTACCCGTACGCTGAACCGGATGTGGGTGGACACCCCCAACGCCGGGCTCGAACTGCGCGTCGCGCGGCTCACCGAGACCCGCCACGAAATCCATCCCGACGACATGCCGCAGGTCGAAGAGAAACTGCGTCAGCATCTGCGCGGCGAAACCGAGCTTTACCTCTCCGAACACCGCGTTCTTTCCCCCACCGACAAGCAGTGGATCTGGGTACGCGCGCGCGGACGCGTGGTCGAGCGCGACGACAGAGGCCGCGCGACCCGGGTCTCCGGCACCTCGCGCGACATCACCAACGTACGCCAGGCCGAGCGCGAACGCCGCATCGCCATCGCCGTGCTGCGCAGCATGAACGAGTCGGTGTCGGTCTTCGACAGGGATTTCAACTTCGTCTCGGTCAACCCCGCGTTCACGCGGACGACCGGCTATACCGAAGCCGAAGTGCTGGGCCTGAACGCGAGCATCCTCGACAGCAGCCAGCACGAGCCCACGTTCTACCTGCGCATGCGCCACAAATTGATCGCCGATGGCCACTGGGCCGGCGAAATGTGGGAGCGCCGCAAGAACGGCCAGGAATTCCTGTGTTCGATCCAGTGCGTCGCCGCGCAGGTCGCCCACGGCGAACCGCCCGTCTATGTCGCGGTGATCAACGACATCACCTTGCAGAAGCGCGCCGAGCAGGAACTGCGCTATCTGGCCAATTTCGACACGCTCACCAATCTGCCGAACCGGGCTTTGCTGTCGGAGCGGCTGTCGCGCGCCATCGTGCGTGCGCGCCGGCAGAACCACCGGATCGCGGTGCTGTTTCTCGATCTGGATCGTTTCAAGGACATCAACGACTCGCTGGGCCACACCGCCGGCGATCGCATCCTGCGCGCGGCGGCGATGCGGCTGCAGGACACCGTGGGCGAACACCAGACCGTTGCCCGCCTGGGCGGCGACGAGTTCACCGTCGTTCTGGAAACCCTGAACGACCCCTCCGACGCCGATCGCATCGCGCGCGAAGTCATCATGGCGTTCGAAGCGCCGCTGGTGCTCGACGATCGCCAGGAAGTGGTGATCTCGCCGTCGATCGGCATCAGCCTCTACCCGGATCACGGCCAAGTGCCGACCGAATTGCTGAAACAGGCCGACACCGCGATGTATCAGGCCAAAGCCGCCGGCCGTCGCACCTTCGTGCGCTACGACGACAGCATGGAGATCGCGAACCGACGCCGCGCGCAGATCTCCAGCGCGCTGCATAAAGTGCTCGAACGCGGCGAATTGCATCTGGTCTACCAACCGCGGCTGGCGCTGGCCCGGCAACGCATCGTCGGCGTCGAGGCGCTGCTGCGTTGGAACAGCGAGGAATACGGCGAGATCCCGCCGGTTCAATTCATCCCGCTGGCGGAAGAAAGCGGATTGATCCTGGAGATCGGCGAGTGGGTTCTGCGC
>JAGNNB010000281.1 GCA_017990865.1 Lysobacteraceae bacterium | reverse complement strand
GCGCCCGACGTGGACGACACCAAAGTCTTCCACGCCGGCACGCGACGCGAAGGCGAGCATGCGGTGACCACGGGCGGGCGCGTGCTGTGCGTGTGCGCGTTGGGCGAAACCGTGGCTGCCGCGCAGCGCGCCGCGTACGCGGAAGTGGCTGGGATTTCATGGCCGGGCGAATTCCACCGCCACGATATCGGCTGGCGCGCCATCGCGCGCGAGCGGGACTGACGGCAAGATCGCCCCGTCTTTCGCAGGCGCATCAAGCGCGGCGCGGCGGGCGATACCTGACCACGCGTACCGCGATCGGCGAATCGATGGATGTATGGGTCGGCGCATCGATTTGGTCGAAGGCATCGAGCATCCAGCCCAGCGCGCGCTGCTCGCCGATGCCGCCCGAACCCGCGCCGATCACCGGATAGGCCACGGAGGCGAAACCTTCTCGGATCGCCAAGGCCATCGACGAACGGACGCCGCCTTGAATCGAGCGCTGCGAAGCGCGCCACAGCATGTCGATGCCGGCGACATGCAAGATCGCCTTGAACGGCAGCCGCCCGGCCGATGTGACGACCGTCTCGCCCAGCGGAATCGGCCCATGACGCCCGACCTCGACGAAAGGCCGAAGCCCCGCGCGTCGTTTGATCGCGCCGGACACACCCTGCGGCCAGAGCAACCACCACGGGATGATGTTGCGGTTCCAGGCGTTGACGATGGCATCGACGGGCTGATCGAGCACATCGCCTTCGACGATCTCGACTTTCATACCGCGAAGGATCTCAACGCCCGCGCTTGCTCGGTTTCGCCGCCGCCGAGGCTTTCGCCAACTCGTCGATCATGCCGCGGATCAGCTTGCGCTGGGAGGCCGGCAATTTGAGGAACGCCTCAATCGCGAGTTGATCGTGCGGGTTCATCCGCCACTCGCCGCGGGTTTCGCGCACGCGCCGGTCGTCGCCGAACTGCAATTGTTGCGGCTCCATCGCGAGCATCTTGGCGAGCGCCCGCATATTGGCCAGGCGCGGCATCGCGCGGCCGTTGAGCCATCCGGATACAGCCTGTTGCGAGACCGGCTCGCCGCCGAAGCGGGCCAGCAGACGGACCAGCTCGGTCGCGCTCTCGGTCATCCCGGCATTACGCAGCGCAGCGCGAAGGCGCTGGCTGAAAGCTTCCTGTTCGCTTTTCATGCGCCGAAATTAGGTCGGCGCCATCCTGAATTTGAAAACGTGTGTTGTCAGAAATCACAATCTTTTGCTGTGGCGCAACAAATCCCGTCGCCCCGAATATCGCCGACATCGCCGGAACGGCCGACGACGATTGCACGCAGCGCTCAACGCGTCGGGCGCTTGCGCGGCGCGCGCGAGATTTCCTCAATCAGCGAGCGAATCAGCCTACGCTGCGCCGTCGGCAAAGACAGGAAGGTTTCCAGCGCCAATTGATCCAGCGGGTCGAGCTTGAATTCCTGCCGTATTTCGCGCGCGCGCAGGCCGTCTTCCCCGTATTGCAGCAATTGGGGTTCCATCGATAGCAACTTCGCCAGCGCGCGTAGATTGGCCTGCCTTGGCATCGCTCGTCCTTTCAGCCAACCCGACACCGCCTGCGGAGACACCGGCTCGCCGCCGAACCGGGCGAGCAGCTTGACCAGCCCCGAAGGACTTTCGCCGAGCCGCGCATGTTGCAGTGCGGCGCGTAGGCGCGCGCCGAATGCGATCTGTTCATTTTTCATTACCTGACGTTAAGCCGGTGCACGCCAGCTAGTGAAAGATATTGTTTGTACTATAACAAATCGTTTGTTAATGTGAAGTCGTCGAAGTCCAAGGAACACGGGCGTCATGACCGAGAACGGCATTGCGGAAGACGGGCAAGACAGAAGCCGCGTCGCGACGATCGGCGCCGCGCGCAAACGGCAGGAAACTAGCTTTCCGCCGCCCTCTTCGCCCGAACAGAACGCTGCGCGCAGCGGCGTTCGTGGCGAGGTAAAGATGGAGGCACAGACAGAGGTGCCGACCGACGCGCCGACTTACGCGGCGAAGACAGCAACTCCGGCGACAACGACGCGAACATTCGCACCCGCGACGCAAGCGATCCCCTTGCCGGCCGCGATGGGCTATTGCGCCCGGCGCGTGCTCGAAGCCCTGGACGGCGGCGGCGATGTCTGCGCGCAAGCCGCTTTCAACGCCCTGTCGGCATCGACCCGCGAGTTGCTGGCGTGGTGGTTCGGCGACGCCGCATGCCGCGGACGACGTCGCAACTTCCACGTCGGTCAGCGCGAGGCGATTCTGCATACGATCCTCGCGCATGAATTGTTCCGCAGCGACGACCCGCAGCGTTTGTTTCGAGAGGCCTGCGGAGGGTGGCCCGCCCTTGCGGCCAAGGACCCACCTCCGTCGGGGTTCGCGTCGTATCGATTGCGCATGGCGCCGGGCGCCGGCGTGCGCTGGGTGGTGCAAGCGTTGTGGCTCTGGCAATGGGCGGGCGATGCCGAACAGCGCGCGTTCGCGCGACACGATGCGCATTTCGGCGCGTGCTTCGATGGGCGCGCGACGGTACTCACCGGCGATCGCGCCGCTGCGGATCGTTTCGCGGACGCCTTGCTCGGCCCGCGCGATGCGCACGGCGTTCGCGTCCCGGCGAATGGTCGTTTCGCGCGCGATTTCGACGTGTTCGCGCCGCCGCGTCTGCGTGCGCCGCTGCTGCGGTGGTTGTCGGTCTGCGCCGCGGCTTCGGGCCGGAGCCCGCTGCGGATCGCGGTGTTGGACGAACGCGACGCGGCGCGACGATATCGAACGATCGCGCCCCTGCGCATGATCGTCGGCGACGGCGCGCATGCGCTTGCGCAGAATGCCGATGCGCCCGCCTCGCGCGCATCGGCCGAGCGCGATGCGGCGGCGAACCCGCACTACCGCTCTATCTCACGCGATGTCGGCATCGAATGCGGCGGCGCGCGCGAAACACCGGCGCGCATGTTATGGTTGGAATTCGACGATGGCGTGGACGATCCGCCTGCCGAGGCGGCGGTGCTGACCGATCTGCCGCTGGCGCGCGCGATGCGCATCGGCGCCTCGAAATCCGTCTTGCTCGTCGAAACCGACGGTCGAACCGCCGAACGAGCGCGCACGGTCGAGACCCGTTATCGCCGCGGCCGGCGCCCCGTGCTGCCCTGCCGTCATCGGCCGCCGTTGGACACCGGATTGCGGCTGCTCGAACGCTTCGATCGCGAGACCCTCGCGCTCCGCATGGTCGACGACGACCCTGCGCCGCCCGCGTTGTTGGTGCTGTGCGAAGACCCGCACCTGCGTCGCGCGGTGGTCGCCTACGCGCATGCGCGCGGAGTTGGGCGCGCACTGATCTGCGACGACGGCAACGCCGACGATCAGAGGCGCGCGCGCGTGCTCGTCGATACATTGCCGCCGCAACATGCCGCGATGCAGGCGCGGTGCTGCGCCGTCGTGGTTCTGCGCGAGCGCGGATCGGACACCTTCGACGGCATCGATGCGGGACGTTTATTCGCACCCGCATTGGCGCCGCGATGGCGCGAGCGCGCCTACGCCGAGTTCAAGGCCGAAGACCGCGAATGCATCGCCAACGGTCGCACGCCCGGCGGCTTGATCGACAGCTTGCCGGCGATCGCCGCGCATTGGGCCGCGCACGGAGTCGCGCACGAGCGGCAATCCGGCGCGGCGTGCCGTTCCGCGTTGCCGCTCGTGCGCGTCGCCGATATTCCGAACCCGGCCGGCGATCTGCGCGTGGTCGGTTTGCGCGATGACTACCGCGAATACGACTTCGCACTCCCCGATCCGGCCGCCGCCGCTTCCGGCGCGGCATCGCCGCTGCTGTCGGCATGCGCGCATCGCACGCTGCGGGCACCGTACTCGATGCCGGCGCACAAATGCATCTACACCCATCAAGGCTGGCCCAAGCGCAGCGACGGCATGGAGCGCGGCTTGATCGAAATGGCCGACGCCGATCCGCATATCGCCGCGTTCTGCTTGTTCGATACGACGCAGCGACCTTGGCACGATGCCGCCGAACGCACCGCGCGCGAGCGTACGCATGCCCATGTCTTCGATCGCGAGACGATGGGCGAGCCTGCGTCGATCGCGCAAACGGCCATCGACGCACCGCCGGCATGCCCGCACGCGTTGATCCGCACCGCGGGATATGTGTACGCGCTGCAGTTCGCCCCGGCCCTGCCCCTGCGCACGAGCGCTGAAGCCGAACCGCCAGGAGTGCGCGCGGCGCGCGACGCGATGGCCGCATGGTGTCGGCGCGTCAATGCCTTGCCCGGGGATCGACGCCAATATCGCGAATGGCGGCCGGTGCAGGTGCAGGCGCCGTTGTTCTGGTCGTGGAAGCGGCGCGGCGGCACGCTGTCGTCGTTGCTCTCGGCGCTGGCCGAGACGACGCCGATCACCACGCACCGGCCGCGTCTCGCGCAGCCGCTCGACGACGCGTTTTGAACGAAACCCGCGACCCCGCGTCGCGGCGGCATCGACTCGGACGAAAGCGGCATGCGATGCCCTCGGGCGAGGTGTGCGGCGTAAGCCAACCTGCTAGGCTGCCCCCGACCAAGGGGAGGCCGCATGGCGCCGACATCGCAGCAAGACCACGGACCGCAGGTGCCGCATCGCGATGCGAATGCCGACGCACATCGCGACCCGCACAACCAGTTCGCCCTGCTGCGGCAACGTCGCTTCCTGCCGTTCTTCCTCGTGCAATCGCTGGGCGCCTTCAACGACAACGTGTATCGGCAAGCCATCATCGGCCTGCTGTTCTGGCTGGGCGTGAGCGACGCTGAGAAAACGCTTTACACCAACCTCGCGCCGGCGCTGTTCATCCTGCAGTATTTCCTGTT
>JAGNNB010000279.1 GCA_017990865.1 Lysobacteraceae bacterium | reverse complement strand
ACCCAGAACAATCTGGGGGTTGTGCAACGCACCATCGGTGAACGTCTGGACGGCGAGGTGGGCTTGGAGGCGCTGCGATCGGCGGAAGCGAGCTATCGTGCGGCGCTGGAGGTGCGCACGCGCGAGGCCCTGCCGGTGGCTTGGGCCATGACCCAGAACAACCTGGGGAATGTGCAATCCATCACCGGCGAACGTCTGGACGGCGAGGTGGGCTTGGCGGCGCTGCGATCGGCGGAAGCGAGCTATCGCGCGGCGCTGGAGGTGCACACGCGCGAGGCCCTGCCGGTGGCTTGGGCAACGACCCAGAACAACCTCGGGAATGTGCAACACGCCATCGGCCAACGTCTGGACGGCGAGGTGGGCTTGGAGGCGCTGCGATCGGCGGAAGCGAGCTATCGCGCGGCGCTGGAGGTGCGCACGCGCGAGGCCCTGCCGGTGGATTGGGCGATGACCCAGAGCAACCTCGGAGGTGTGCAACACGCCATCGGCGAACGCCTGGAGGGCGAGGTGGGCTTGGAGGCGCTGCGATCGGCGGAAGCGAGCTATCGCGCGGCGCTGGAAATGCACACGCGCGGCGCTATGCCGGTGGATTGGGCGATGACCCAGAGCAATCTCGGAGGTGTGCAACACACCATCGGCGAACGCCTGGACGGCGAGGTGGGCTTGGAGGCGCTGCGATTGGCGGAAGCGAGCTATCGCGCGGCGCTGGAGGTGTACACGCGCGAGACGATGCCTGCGTACTGGTGCGTTGTCTCAAAAAATTTAAATGTTGTCCAAACACTTCTTGCCGAACGCGGCGGTTAAACCCATTGTCATCCCGAGCGCAGCGAGGGGCCTGTTTCCATCGCACGCGCGAAATCAAAAAGCAGGTCCCTCGCTGCGCTCGGGATGACAGGGTGTTATTGGCGTTGGGTGTTGCGGCGATGGCTTGGCTTGTGGGGATCGCTGTTGCGGCTGAAGCCGCTGCTACAGGTCGAAATTACTTCCCGCCGAACACCCGCCGCAACAAATCCGTCGTTCTTGCCGCCGGGTTCTGCCGAATCTGCTTTTCCTGCTCCGCGATCACATGGAACAAGCCGTCGATGGCTTCGCGGGTGACGTAGTCGTCGAGGTCGGCGCGGCTGGCGCCGTTGCCATCGCCACCGAGCAGAGCGCCTGCGAGCGCGTTGCCGCCTGCTTTCTTGGTGAGGTCTTTGTACTTCTGGGTCACGCCGACGGCGGCGGTTTGTTTTTCGACGATCGGGCGGAAGGCGGTGTAGAGCTTCTGTTCGCTGGTGCGGCGGAAGAAATCGGTGGCGGAGGTTTCGCCGCCGCGCACGAGGCCGATGTCGTCCTGCAAGGTCATTTGGCGCACGGCGTCGGCCATGATGCCGGCGGCGGCGGGCACGGCTTTTTCGGCGGCGCGGTTCATCGACAGCTCGAAGGCGTCCACTTTCTTGCCGGCGCCGAGTTGGCGCGCGAGATCGGCGACGCGACGCAGTTTTTCCGGCACCAGAATCTTCACCGCCTGATCGCGGAAGAACCCGTCCGGCTTGCCGAGTTGGCGGATCGAACGGTCCACACCCTGCGCCAGCGCTTCCTTGATGCCACCGGCGGCGTCGCCTTCGCTCAAGTTCGAGGTGCTGCTGGTGCCGAGCAGGCGGTTCTTGAGCTGTTGTTCCAAGGATTGCGCGCCCGCGGTGGCTGCGGTGGCGATCGCGATGCAGGCGGTGAGGGCGAGGGCGGGACGACGCATGACGCTGCTCCTGAGGTCGGATCGCTCTAGCATACGCTCGGGTGCGGTGCTGTCGCGCGAAAAACCGACCTTTCGACACGGGGTTTTCCTATGGATGCGGAATGTGGGCGATCGCAGGCTGTTGTCGGTGCTTTTCCAACCCCTCCCCAGCCCTCCCCTTCGCCTGCGGCGAAAGGGAGGGGGGTGATCCCGGCTCGTGCAGATTGCGTTCGATGTTCGGTGTCGTGCGAGCGGGTCGTTCGCAGACATCGGGCTTCGCCTGCTCCTCTCCGGCCAAAGGACACCGCTCTGCTCCCTCCCTTTCGCCGCAGGCGAAGGGGAGGGCTGGGGAGGGGTTGGAGAGAACGACTTTCCTCCCAACGCAAGGACGATATCCATGGACGCCGACAGACGCCGCGCGAGGCGGTTGCGCGGAGCGATGACCGAGGCCGAGCGGTGGCTGTGGCACTGTCTGCGCGCGAGGCAGATCAAGGGCTTCCGTTTTCGGCGACAGGTGCCGCTGCACGGGTACGTTGTCGATTTTCTGTGCCCGCAGGCGAAATTGGTGATCGAGGTCGATGGCGGCCAGCATGCGCAGCGATCGGGCTATGATGCGCGGCGAACGGCGGTGTTGGAACGATATGGCTATCGTGTCGTTCGGTACTGGAATCACGATGTCTTGCGGGATGCCGACAATGTGGTTGCCGATGTGCATCGGCACCTGACTCGAGGATTCGCGCCTCCGCGTCACGAGGCGCGTTGATCCGAGCGTTCGGGTCGCACGCATCGATGGCCCGAACTGGCGGTATTCGCTCGCAGTATCCGATGGCCGTATCCGGCGCTCTCGCGAACCGAATCGTTCGCATAGATCAGTCCCAACCCCGTCGTCCACAGCGATAGAAAACGAGCGAAACACAACGAGCGAAGCGAGAACGCATGAAGATATTGGTCACAGGCGGCGGCGGTTTTCTGGGCCACGCGCTTTGCAAGGGCTTGGTCGAGCGCGGGCATGAGGTGGTCAGCTACAACCGCGGGCATTACCCGTCGCTGGAGCCGCTGGGCGTGCGTCAAATCCAGGGCGATCTGGCGAATCGCGAGGCGATGATCGCCGCGTGCGCGGGGATGGACGCCGTGTTCCACAATGCGGCGAAGGCCGGGGCCTGGGGCAGTTACGACAGCTACCACCAGGCGAATGTCGTCGGTACCGAGAACGTGATCGCCGCGTGCCGGCAGCACGGCATCGGGCGGCTGGTCTATACCTCCACGCCCAGCGTGACCCATCGCGCGACGCATCCGGTGGAAGGCGGTACCGCCGAGACCGTGCCCTACGGCGAGGGTTTCAAGGCGCCGTACGCCACCACCAAGACCATCGCCGAGAAAGCGGTGCTGGCCGCGAACGACGCGAATCTCGCCGCCGTCGCGCTGCGCCCGAGGTTGATTTGGGGGCCGGGCGATCAGCAATTGCTGCCGCGTTTGGTGTCGCGTGCGAAGGCCGGACGCTTGCGCTTCGTCGGCGGTGGCGACAACAAAATCGACACCACCTACATCGATAACGCTGCGCAGGCGCATTTCGATGCGTTCGCGGCCCTCGCGCCGGGCGCGGCCTGCGCCGGCAAGGCGTATTTCATCAGCAACGGTGAACCCAAAACCTCGCGCGAGATCGTGAATGCGCTGCTACGGGCGGCCGGCGCGCCGGAAGTCGACAAATCGTTGCCTTTCGGCGTTGCTTACGCGATCGGCGCGATTTGCGAAGGCCTGTGGACCGCGCTGCCGCTGAAGGGCGAGCCGCCGTTGACGCGATTCCTCGCCGAACAATTGGCGACGGCGCATTGGTATTCGATGGCGCCGGCGACGCGGGATTTCGGTTACGTCCCGAAGGTGAGTATCGACGAGGGTTTGAAGCGTTTGACGGCGTCGTACGCGCGCGGCGGCTGAAGCGGGCGAGAGGCGGTCGCGGCGCGCCATCGCGCATCATCCTGATACGCCGCATCGGCCCCGCGGCCCGGCATGTAGATCGCGCCATGTAGAATCGCGGCATGAGCCGTCCCCCATCCAGCCGCTTCCCCTTCGATTGGAAACCCTTGGCCGGCCGCGCGCTGGAAGCCACGCTCAACCGCGCGCTGGCGCTGGATCCCGAAACCCGCGATGGCTTGCGTCCGCTCGACGGCCGCAGCGTGGTGTTGTCGCTGGATCCGCCGGGCGAGGAGGGCGCGCCGTTGGCGCTGCGGCTCACAGTCGCGCAGGACCGCCTGAACGTCGGTCCCGTCGACGTGGAGGCGACGCCGGATCTGGCCGTACGCGGCACGTTCGCCGGCGCCTTGTCGTTCGGCATGCAGACGCTGCTGCCGAAATTGCTCGGCGGGCGCGACGACGACAAGGACGATGCCGTGCCGGTCGGCCGCATGCGGATCGAGGGCGATGCCGATCTCGCGCGTCGCCTGCAGCGCTTGGCGGAACGCTTCGATCCCGATTGGCGACAACCCTTCGCCGCAGTGTTCGGCGATGTGATCGGCGTGCAGATCGCCAACGGCGTCGCCGCGGCCTTGAAGCAGGCGCGGGCGGGCGGACGGTCGTTCGCCGAAAGCACGGCGGAATATCTCACCGAAGAATCGCGCGATGTGGTGCCGCGCGCCGAGTTGGACGCGTTCTACGACGATGTCGACGCCCTGCGCGACGATGTCGCGCGCCTCGCCGCGCGCGTGGCGCGACTCGGCGGCCGGGTGACGGCATGAGAGCGATGGCATGAACGCCTTGCTCCGCGCGACGCGCATCGGCCGCGTGCTGCTGCGCTATCGCCTCGACGATTTGCTCGACGGCACGCCCGCCGAACGCTGGTTGAATCTGGCGAAGCCCTTCGTACCGCGCGCCTCGGCCGAAGTCGCGGCGCTCTCGCGCGGCGCGCGCTTGCGTCTGGCGCTGCAGGAACTCGGGCCGATCTTCGTGAAATTCGGCCAAATCCTGTCCACGCGGCGCGACCTGATGCCGCCGGACATCGCGACCGAACTGGCGTTGCTGCAGGATCGGGTCAAACCCTTCGACGGCGAGACCGCGCGCGCCATCGTCGAGCAAGCGCTGGCCCGCGAGATCGGCGACGCGTTCGAGCATTTCGATACCGAACCGCTGGCGTCCGCGTCGATCGC
>JAGNNB010000278.1 GCA_017990865.1 Lysobacteraceae bacterium | reverse complement strand
GTCCACGGCAGGCGGAATCGCTTCGAGCAAGGTCTTGCCGCCGCGCGCCATATGGCGATGGATGTTTTCGACCACGACGATCGCGTCGTCCACCAGAATGCCGATCGAGAAAATCAAGGCGAACAACGACACGCGATTGAGCGTGAAGCCCATCGCCCACGAGGCGAACAGCGTCGCCGCGAGCGTCAGCACCACCGCGGTGCCGACCACCAGCGCTTCGCGTCGACCCAGCGTGAACAGCACCAATAGCACCACCGACAGCGTCGCGAACATCAGCTTCTGGATCAGCTTTTGCGCCTTGTCGCTGGCGGTCTGGCCGTAGTCGCGCGTGATTTCGACGTGGATGCCGTCCGGGATCGCCTGCCCGCGCAACGCTTCCACGCGCTCGGAGATCGCGGTCGTGATATCGGCGGCGTTGCTGCCGGGTTTTTTCGCGATCGCGATGGTGACGGCCGGCGCGGTTCCCGTCGCAGGACCGCCGCGCGATGCCGGCGCGGTATGCCACACGTAGTTCGACGGCACATCGCCGCCCGCGCGCACATCGGCCACGTCGACCAATTTCACCGGCTTGCCGGCATGCACGCCGAGAATCAGGTTCGCCACATCGTCGCGGTCGGCCAGGAAACGACCGGCGCTGATCGGCGTGGCGCGCGATTGGCCGGTCGCGTCGCCGCCGACGCGCTCGCCCAGATGACGCACCACATTCGCGGCCTGCAGCGATTGCGCGACCTCGCCCACCGACAAACCGAATGCGGCGAGGCGCGCGGGATCGAGCGTCACCGCGACCACACGATCGGGCGCGCCGATGGTGTAGACGTCGCGAGTGCCGGGCACGCGCTTCAGTTCGGTTTCCAGCGAACGCGCGACCGCCGCGAGTTGCTCGGCGTCCGCGTCTTCCGACCACAAGGTCAACGCCATCACCGGCACGTCGTCGATGCCCTTGGGCTTGATCAACGGCTGGCCGATGCCCGCGTTCTGCGGCATCCAATCGGCGTTCGAGAACACTTGGTTGTACAGACGCACGATCGCCGGCTGGCGCTCGACGCCGACGGTGTATTCGACCGTCAACACCGCCATGCCGGGTCGGCTGATCGAATACACGTGCTTGACGCCTTCGATCTCGGCGAGTTTTTGTTCCAGCGGATAGCTCACCACTTGTTCGACGTCGCGCGCGGACGCGCCGGGGAACGGCACGAACACGTTCGCCATCGTCACGTCGATCTGCGGCTCTTCTTCGCGCGGCGTGATCGCCACCGCGACGAGGCCCAGCAGCAAACCCATCAACGCCAAAATCGGCGTCAGCGGGTTCGCCTGAAAGGTTTTGGCGAGGCGCCCGGACAGCCCGAGCGCGGGCGCGTTGCGCTCAGTCATGCTCATCGCTCTGCCCATTACTCTGCCCAGCGCCCGCGCGACGCTGCGCGGCCAACGCCGCGGTCGCCGCCAACGGATCGCGCACGACGGCGTCACCGGGTTTCAAGCCCGACAACACTTCGATCGTCTCGCCTTCGCGTTCGCCGAGCCGCAATTGACGCAGGAACAGGCGACCGTCTTTCAGCACATACGCGCCGGTCAATTCGCCGCGGCGCAGAATCGCACCCTGCGCGATGCGCAGCGTGCGCTCGCTCGCGGCGACGGCGAAGGTTACATCGGCGGTCGTGCCCGGCGCGACGGGCGAATCCATCACCGGCAACAGCACGCGCACGACCACGCTGTGGCTGATCGGATCGGCGCTGGGATACACCACGACTTGGCGCGCATCCACGCTGCGACCATCGTCGAAACGCACGCGCGCGCTGGGCGCGGCGCGCACCGCGTCGGCGTCGGACTGCGGCAAACTCACTTCGATCCGCAAATCGTCCGGCGCGTAGACGGTCATCAGCGCTTGCCCCGGTGCGACGCTTTCGCCCGGTTCGACATGGCGCGCGGACACCACGCCCGCATACGGCGCGCGCACGACGGTGTAGTCGGCGCCCTGCCCCGCTGCCGCCAATTGCGCGCGCGCGGCGTCGCGCGCGGCGAATGCGGCATCGCGCGCGGCGCGGGCTTGATCCACCTGCGCGCTGGACACGAATTTGTCCTTCGCGAGCGCGGCGAAGCGCTGATATTGACGCTCGGCTTCGGCCGCGGACGCTTCGGTCGCGCGCAACTGCGCGCGCGCGGCATCGACGCCGGCTTGTTGTTCGACCACGCTCAAACGCAACAGCACTTGCCCGGCGGCGACGCGATCGTTCACGTCCACCGCCACCGATGCGACCCGGCCGCTGGTTTGCGCCGACAACGCCGCTTCGCGCACCGCTTCGACGGTGCCGTCCCAGCGCCGCGCGGACGCCTCGGCGTTCACCGACACCACCGTCGTTTCGAGCGCGGGCAACGGCGCGGACGCGGCGGTTTTGTCGTCGCCGCCGCACGCGGCGAGCAACAGCCCGACGCTCGACGCCGCAATCCATCTCAGCACGTTCCTCTGAGGGACGGCCTGACTCGCTTGCGCATGACTCACATGAGCTCGACTCACTTGAAGGCGCATCCGCTGGAAACTCCCAATTTCTTGAAAACGATCGCCGCCGGGCAGAAGCCGGTGACGCTGGCTTGCAGCAGATTAAGGCCGATGAAGGCTGTGAACCACCACCACATCGGCGAAACGAAGTGAGTCAAGGCCAGACTGACGAAGATCATCGTTCCCGCGAACGCCATCACGGCACGGTCGAGATTCATGGAAAACTCCTCGGCGCGCATGCGCCGTCGCATTGGGGGGGAGGAAGCGGGCATCGCGTCGCGCGTCACTTCAAGCGTTCGATCCCGAGCGCGCTCAGCACGTATTTTTCGTAGATCGGCTCGCTGGTACCGTTGCGCATCTTGTAGAGGAAGTATTTCTCGAACGCGATCTTGGCCAGATGCACCCACTTGCCGATCTTCGTCCACGTCACGTTGCGCGGCGGGATCTGCGGCAAGGCGACAAAAGCAGCGCCGGTGTCGCCCATGTCGGCGAGGCACACCGCATTCCAGGTGCCCTCGAACGTCGGCGGTTCGCCCTTCAGTTCGGCCTGGATGTTGCGCACGATGGTGGTGACCATCGATTCGATCATGAAGCCTGTCTTCGGCGCGCCGGTGGGCACGGGCGTCACCTCGACCGGCGGGATCGCCACGCAAACGCCGGCGGAGAAAATGCGCGGATATTTCGGGCTGCGTTGATGTTTATCGACGATGACGAAACCACGCGGGTTGCACAGTCCCTCGACCGCCGCCACCGCGTCCACACCGCGGAACGCCGGCAGCATCATCGAGTAGAGGAAGGGCAACGTATGTTCTTTGGCCGGCTGTCCTTGATCGTCGCATTCGGAAACCACCATCTCGCCGGGCCTGACTTCCTTGACCCGAGCGTTCGTGATCCACTTGATGTGGCGCTGGCGCATTTCCGATTCCATCAAACCTTTGGAATCGCCGACGCCGCCCAGACCCATGTGGCCGATATAAGGTTCGCTGGTGACGAAGGTCATCGGCACCTTATCGCGCAATTTGCGCTTACGCAGGTCGGCGTCGAGGATCATCGCGAATTCGTAGGCGGGACCGAAACAACTGGCGCCGGCCATCGCGCCGACCACGATCGGCCCGGGCGCCTTCAAGAATTCCTCGTACGCCTCCCAGGCGTGTTGCGCGTGCGGCGTGGTGCAGACCGACTGCGTATGGCCGCCGTCCGGGCCGCTGCCCGGCACTTCGTCGAAGGCGAGCTTCGGGCCGGTACAGATCAACAGATAGTCGTAGCCGAGTTCGGTGCCGTCGCCGGTCACCACCCGATTCGCTTCGGCGTCGATCTTGCCCACGCCGTCGGCGCGGAATTCGATGCCTTTCTTGGTGAGGTAGTCGCCGGCTTTCAGCGTGACGTCGTCGGGTTTTCGCCAGCCCACCGCGACCCACGGGTTCGACGGCGTGAAGCTGAACCGCTCGCTGTCCCCGACCACCACGATTCGATGGCCCTTGCCCAAAAACTCGCGCAGCTCGTAGGCCGCGCTCATCCCGCTCAAACCCGCTCCGATCACGACGATATCGCTCATGGCACCCTCCCAGGTGGACTTACGAATAATTTAATTGCGAAATATCTAAATTAGAATTATCTTAATTAGAGTTTGGTACACTGTCAACCACTTCACAGGAGCCCGCCATGTCCTACACCGCCCAGGATCTCGTCGCCCAGGCTCGGGCCGTCATCGAAGAGATCGATCCCGCTCGTCTGCGGGCGCTGCAGGCCTCCGGCACGCCGGTCATCGATGTGCGCGAACCTCAGGAATTCGCCGAAGGTCATCTGCCCGGCGCGGTGAACATTCCCCGCGGGGTGCTGGAGTTCCAGGTGGATGGCCATCCGGCGGTGAACGCCAAGGCCGACCCGCACCTTTCGCATCGCCGCGAATCGGTGATCCTCTATTGCCGTACGGGCGGGCGCTCGGCGCTGGCGGCGGAAGCGCTCAAGCGCATGGGCTTCGATCGGCCGGTGTCGCTGGCCGGCGGCTGGGTGTACTGGGTCGAGACCGGCGGCGAGGCGGAGGGCGGCGTATGACAGCAAACGATTCGGAGACCGTCGACCGCTCGTTCGGCGCGCAGATGCAAGCCCGCGCGGAGGAAGCGGCGGAGTTATTGAAAGCGATATCGAATCCGCAGCGACTGCGCGTGATGTGCATCTTGATCGACGGCGAGAAGACCGTCGGCGAATTGAATGCGCAAATCGAACTCAGCCAATCGGCGCTGTCGCAGCATTTGGCGGTGTTGCGCGACGGCGGACTGGTGCGCACGCGCCGCGAATCGCAGAACGTGTTTTATTCGGTCGCCGACGGCCCGGTGCACCGCGTGATCCAAGCGTTGCACGATGCGTATTGC
>JAGNNB010000277.1 GCA_017990865.1 Lysobacteraceae bacterium | reverse complement strand
GGCCAACACCTGTCCGGCTTCGACGCGCATGCCTTCTTCGATCAGCACCTCGCGCACCTTGCCGGTGACTTTCGCGGAAACGGTGGCGATCCGGCGGGCGACGACATAACCGGTGGCATCCAGAACGGATGCGCTACCGCCGGCGCCGGTGGCGATGGCCGCGACCGGCGCGGTCTTCACCGGCAGCCCGTCTTCGCCGGAAAACAACTTCCAGCCGATCGCGCCCAGCGCGACGAGGCCCAGCGCAACGCCGATACCGATCCACAGCCCCCGTCGCGACGGGCCGGGTTCTTGCGCAGCGGCATTGCGGTCGATGCGAAGCTCCTTGAGCAGGTCGGCGTTCGTATTCATGGTCTTCCAAGACTTGGTGCAACTGCAAAGTGTGACCTGAATCCAGCGTCAGACCAAGTGCCGATGGTCCAAATCTCGTCGTCTCGGGCGGTGAGATTCGGCGGATGCAGGCGAAGGCACGGCGTCGCTGACCGCGGTCTGGCACAGTTCGGGACGCAGTTCGGGGCGCTGCTCGAGGCACCGACCGCGGCGCCGGGATCGCGGCGGGCGAGCCTGCCTTTCGATTGCATCGGTCGACGTGTTTCCTCGCCGGCAGCGGTCGGTGCCGCACGGGTTGGGCGTTCGCGTCGCAGGCCGCGTGGCGCTCGGGGGAGCGGCCTGACATCTGTCATGTCCGATCGATGATGGCGATGACTGATGCGCGGGCTACGCGAGGCCTAGTCTGGCCGCATCGCTACAGGAGCCCACACGATGTCTTCTCTCGAACCCGTCGCGCTCGCGCAGTTGCGCGGCAGCCGCAAACGCTACGACAAGGTGGTCGCGCTGGATGGCGTGGACTTGTCGCTGTACGGCGGCGAAGTCCTGGCCCTGCTGGGCGCCAACGGCGCGGGCAAATCCACCGCGGTCGCGCTGATGCTCGGCTTATCGAAGGCCGATGCCGGCGAGGTCGCGTTGTTCGGCCATTCGCCCACCGAACTCGCCGCGCGGCGTCGCGCCGGGGTGATGCTGCAATCGGCGGGCATCCCCGAGAACAGCCGCGTGGACGAATTGCTGAACGTTACGCGCAGCTATTACCCCTCGCCCCGCAGCGTGGCGGATTGCGTCGCGTTGGCCGGATTGGAAGGCCTGCTGACGCGCCGCTACGGCAAGCTTTCCGGCGGGCAGCAGCGTCGCGTGCAGTTCGCCCTCGCCATTTGCGGCAATCCCGAAGTGCTGTTTCTGGACGAGCCCACGACCGGCCTGGACATCGATGCCCGTCAGCGGATGTGGGCGACGATCCGCGCGATCGTCGCCGACGGCGCGGCGGTGCTGCTGACCACGCACTACCTGGAGGAAGCCGAAGCCTTGGCCGATCGCGTGGTCGTGCTGGATCGCGGGCGAGTCGTGGCCTCGGGTCGATTGAACGACGTGCGCGCGCTGGTGTCGCAGCGGCGCATCACCTGTTTGTCGGCGCTGGATGCCGCCCGCATCGCCGCGTGGCCGGGCGTGCGCAGCGCGTCGCGCGGCGTCGACGGCAATCCCGCGCGCCTGGAAGTGCTGGTCGACGACACCGAAACGGTGGTTCGTCGATTGCTGGCCGAAGACGCCGCCTTGAGCGATCTGGATATCCGCCGCGCAGGCCTCGCCGACGCCTTCCTCGAAATCACTCGTACCGCACGCCGCGACGACGCTGTCGCCAAGGACGCCGCATGAATGCCAATGCACTCTCCCGAGCCGATCTCGCCGCCCATCACTCGCCGTTGCGGAGTTATCTGTTGGAAGCCCGCTACGAATTCCTGCGCTTGCTGCGCACGCCGTCGTTCGCGATTCCCTCGCTGCTGTTCCCGGCGCTGTTCTATCTGTTGTTCGGCGTGCTGCTGAACAAATCCAACGGCGACGCCGCGCGCTATCTGCTCGCCACCTACGGCGTGTTCGGCGTGATGGGCGCGGGCATGTTCGCCTTCGGCGTGACCGTGGCGCTGGAACGCGATCAAGGCTTCCTGATCTACAAGCGCGCGCTGCCGATGCCGCCGGGCGCTTATCTGCTGGCGAAAATGGCGATGGCGCTGCTGTTCGCCGGGATGATTTCGATTCTTTTGATGACGATCGCCGCGACCCTGGGCGGCGTCTCGCTGCGGCCGACACAATGGGCGCTGCTGTTCGTCGTGAACCTGGCCGGCGTAATGCCCTTCGCCGCGCTGGGCTTGTTCATCGGTTCGTCGATCGGCGGGCAGGGCGCGCCGGCGGTGGTGAACATCCTGTATCTGCCGATGGCGTTCCTGTCGGGTTTGTGGCTGCCGCTGAAGATGCTGCCGGACTGGATCGGCGCCATGGCGCCGGTGTGGCCGTCCTACCATCATTCGCAGATCGCATTGAAGGTGATCGGCATGGATGCCGGCGGCAATCTCTTCGTCCACCTGGGCGTCTTGCTGGGGGCGACCGTCTTGTTTTTCGCGCTGGCGCGGCGCCGGCTCGCGGCGTGATCGCGCGCTGGTTCAACACGACATGATGACCCCGCGCTGGATTACCCTGATCGCGCCCGCGCTTTCCGAATCGATCGCCGCGAACCGTCTTTCCGAACCGATGAGCCCGCCATGTCGCGAACACTGATGTCCCTCTTGCTGCGATGGCGCGCGCGGTTGGTGCCGGAGTCGCTGGGCCTCGGCTGGATGCCGATCTTCACCCTCGGCTATCTCGCCTTCCTGTTCATGCCGTTCGTGCTGGGCTGGTTCGGCGACGCTCGCGGCGGTTGGGTCGGCGATGCGCGCAAGGTGCTCGGCCCCACGCTGCTGTCGATCGCGGTGTTCATGCCGCTGTATTTCGCGGCGTACCGACTTGAAGACGCCGGCAAGCGCGTGTGCATGCTGGCGATCGCGGCGATCGGCTATGCGCTGTTTCCGGTCAATCCTTTCGCGAATGCCTACACGATTTACGCCGTCGCCTTCGCCGCCACCGCCGGACGCTCGCTGTGGTCGCAAATGGCGTGGTCGTTCGTCATTCTCGGCGGGCTGCTGCTGGAAACGCTGCTGTTGAAATACCCTGTTTTCGTGTTCTTGATCACGCTGCTGGTGGCGGTGGGCGTGTTCTTCGGCAACTACCAATTCGCGGTCAGCACCCGCAAGCGCGCCGAGTTGAAGCTTTCGCACGACGAAGTGCGCCGACTCGCCACCGTCGCCGAGCGCGAACGCATCGGTCGCGACCTGCACGATTTGCTCGGTCACACGCTGTCGCTGGTGGCTCTGAAGAGCGAACTGGCGGCGAAACTGTTGCAACGCGGCGATTCGCCGCAGGCACGCGAAGCCGCGTTGCGCGAAATCCTGGAAGTCAGCCGCGTGGCGCGTGAAGCGTTGGCGGAAGTGCGCGCCGCCGTCACCGGCATCCGCGCCGCGGGATTCGCCGCCGAACTGATCTCCGCGCGCTTGTTGATGGACACAGACGGCATCGCCTTCGACGCGGAGGTCGCGCCCGGCGTGCTCGACGGCGGTGTGCTGTCGCCGCCGGTGGAAAGCGCCTTGGCGCTGACCCTGCGCGAAGCGGCGACCAATATTCAGCGCCATGCCCGCGCGCAGCGCGCGCGGGTCGAATTGGCGTTGGAATGGGGCGAAGCGGTGTTGCGCATTTCGGACGACGGCCACGGCGGCGCATTGACGCCGGGCAATGGTCTCACCGGCATTCGCGAACGGATCGAAGCGCTCGGCGGTCGCGTGCGCGTGGACGCGCGCAAGGGCGAGGGCGTACGCATCGAAGCGCGCGTACCGCTGTCGACGAGCGATGCGCCCGACGGCGATATGTCCGAACGCGCATCGACGATACGCGCATCGACGATCGCCGGCGATTCCGACGCGTCTGCGAATCCATCGGCGTCCGCGCGGGCGGCCCAAGCATGATCCGCATCCTGCTGGCCGAAGATCAAGCGATGGTGCGCGGGGCGCTGACCGCGTTGCTGTCGCTGGAAACCGACATCGAAGTGCTGGGCGCCGCGGCCGATGGCGAAAGCGCGTGGCGCGACCTGCAGCGACTGGTGCCCGATCTGTTGGTCACCGATATCGAGATGCCGGGTCTGAGCGGTTTGGAACTCGCGCAGCGCATCCAACGCCACGACATGCCGACGAAAGTGGTGATCGTCACCACCTTCGCCCGCGCCGGTTTTTTGCGCCGCGCGCTGGATGCCGGCGTGCAAGGATATTTGCTCAAGGACGCCCCGGCCGAGCAATTGGCCGAAGCCTTGCGCAAAGTGCATCGCGGCGGCCGCGCGATCGACCCGCAACTGGCGCTGGAAGCCTGGACCGAGCAGGACCCGCTGAACGATCGCGAGCGCAAAGTGCTGCGGCTCGCGGGCGAGGGCCTGTCCGCTGGCGACATCGCCGCGCAGCTCGGGTTGTCGCAGGGCACGGTTCGCAATTATCTGTCCGAGGCGATCGGAAAATTGGGTGTCGGCAACCGGATCGAAGCCTACCGATTGGCTCGACAGAAGGGTTGGCTATGAAAGCCGCCCGCGAACAATCCGTCGCGATCCGCGCCGGGCCGCCTCGTCGTCGCGAGGCCTGAACCGCCTCGCGCGCCGCTTTCCGCGTCTTCGTTTCGCCCTTTTCCATTGCCGATGTCACATCGGCGATCGCGGACCGTCTTGTCCGCAGATCGCATCCTGCGAACCGCGTTCTTCCGATCTTCGTCTCTTCTCGCTTTCGAAGGAGTTTTTCACATGAATCTCTGCAAACCCCGTTCCGACGGCATGTTCGCGATAGTCATCGCGATCGTGATCGCGGTCGCATGCGGCTCCGCATCCTCTTCCCGCGCCGCCGACGGTGAAAACGCGCTGTTCTTCGACAACGTACGCGGCTTCCACGGCGTGCGCATGCGCGAACGCGCCGCCGTGCTGATTCTCGCCGCACGCATCGCC
>JAGNNB010000275.1 GCA_017990865.1 Lysobacteraceae bacterium | reverse complement strand
CGAAAGGCCCGATAAAACTCCCCAAAAACTTCTGTTGAGCGGGCACAAAGCCCAACCCAACCGCCCGCGCCGACCTACCCCTTCGCCCTTCGCCGCCGCGCATCCTTCGGATCGGCCAACAAAGGCCGCAGCAATTCGATGCGATCGCCATCGACCAACACATGCTCCAAGCCGACCCGCTCGCCAAACACCGCAAGCGAACCGGCGTCGTGATCCAGCGCCTCGGCCCGCACCAGCGCCTCGCGCACGGTCGCTCCGGCCGGCAAGTTCAACAACATCGACTCGAAACGCCGCGGCCAAGCGCGCACCACTTCGACGCGAATGCCCTCGCCCGCCGTCTCGCTTGCGCCCACAAAACCGGCTTCAGTCGTCGCCACGGTCCGCGACCCGCACGAAATCGTCGACCATCCGGTCGGCCAGATGCTGAAAACCCAGCACGAACGCCGGCCCCAACAGCTTCGCGTTCGGCTCGAAATCCAGGGTCAGCGTGACCTTGCAGGCCGACTCGTCGAGCGCATGGAACTGCCAGCGCCCTTCCAGGCGTTTGAACGGCCCGTCGCGCAGCACCATGTCGATGTGATGCGGCGGCGATAACGCGTTCTCGGTGGTGAACCAAGTGCGAAACCCGGCCATGGTCAGATCGAGCCGCGCCACCACCCGCGTCGCATCGGTTTCGAGCACTTGCGCCGCCTCGCACCAATCGAAACGGCGCGAATAAGCGGCGATGTCGTTGACCAGGCCGAACATGCGCGCGGCGGAGTGTTCGACCAGGGCGGAACGTTGAATGATGGGCATAGGCGATTCGCGGCTCGCTTGGATGGCCCGGTTCGGGGACAATGGCGAGATGAATAAGCAGAAAGTCGGCAAGGATAAGGCAAAGGGCGACAGGGCGGAGAAAACCGCCGCCCCGGTGAAGACCATCGCCTTGAACAAACGGGCCAAGCATGAGTACCACTTGGAACACCGCTACGAGGCCGGCATGTCGCTGCAGGGCTGGGAGCTCAAATCCATCCGCGCCGGCCGCGCCAACATCGGCGACAGCTACGCCATGGTCAACGACGGCGAATTGTTCCTCTACGGCTCGCAGATCACCCCGCTGATCCAGGCCTCCACCCACGTCATCGCCAACGACCGCCGCACCCGCAAACTGTTGCTGCACCGGCGCGAGATCGATCAGCTCATCGGCAAGATCCAGCGGGACGGCTACACCTTGATCCCCACCGCGCTGTACTGGAAAGGCAACAAGGTCAAACTCGAAATCGCGCTGGCCAAAGGCAAACAAGCGCACGACAAACGCGACGCCGCCAAAGATCGCGACTGGGCGCGCGAAAAACAACGCGCCATGCGTCATCGCAATAAAGACGCCTGAAGTCTACTTTTGTGGGAGAGCCGGAAGGCCCGAACCCATGCGGTTGCAAGAAGCCTCAAGGCCCAACAGATGCAACTAAGCCAGCTCTTTTGTGGGAGGGCCGGAAGGCCCGAAACTCTTACCCTTGTGGGAGGGCCGGAAGGCCCGAAACTCTCACCCTTGTGGGAGGCAGGAAGGCCCGAAACTCTTGCCTTTGTGGGAGGGCCGGAAGGCCCGAAACTCTTGCCCTTGTGGGAGGGCCGGAAGGCCCGATAAACACTCGCTCGACACTGGATCGGGCCTTCCGGCCCTCCCACAAACGCCGCCCTTGATCCCACCCCACCCCACCCCCATACTGCCCGCGTCGATCGAAAGAACGACTCCATCGAAACGAAAATTCCCGGTTACGGGGGTGCACTGGCTTCGACGGGGGTTGCGAAATCGCACGGCGCATGCCGAGGGGGCAGCTTTCCTCGATAATCCAGCGGCAAAACCACAGACGCCAACGACGACGTCTACGCTCTGGCCGCTTAAGGCCTAGCCCCGAACCCACTTGTGCCTGTGCTCGTGGATGTAGGGTCATTATCACAGGATCGGCTTCGGCGGCGACCCGTCAATCGAAGCCTAGATAAAGCGGGTATGCCCTGCGGTGTGCTTCGCACACCGTGTTGCCGCAGAGCGAGATCAAACGGTGAGCTAAGCATGTAGTGCCGGGCATGGAGTGCCTTCGGACGGCGGTTCGATTCCGCCCACCTCCACCAAACGAAATCCCGAGGCGAAAGCCTCGGGGTTTTTGTTTGACGATGCTTCGACGTGGGACCGCTTCCGACCCGAAGTTGACCTTGCGATACGCCATGCATACGTCGCGGCCACGCCCGAGACTGCTTAAGTCCGCGTTGGATGCGTGTCCGCTACATCGCGACTACGCCGTTGTCTCGAGTGCAGCAGCATCCTCAGCGCATGGAGGTCGAAATGGCGCGCAAGCGGTTCGGGTACCGCCTGCGCTTCCTTTCAGATGTTGGGTGCAGCGATGCCAACCTTCGCGCGCGTTGCGGATGATTGTGATGCGCATACAAACCGGCAAGTGAGTTGTTTGACAGAAGCGGCGTTCCCTGGTCTAGACCGTGCGGTCGAAGCAGCGTGTTCTCACTTCGCGAGCAGTGAGAACCTCACAGAGTTCCATCCGTAGGGTTTGGGGATTCGCTCGAAGGCGCTTTCTACCCGTCGTGGATGTTCTGAAGAGCCTATAAAGATCGAGGAGCGCATTGATGGAAATCGCCGCACCGATATTGCCGCCCTACGAGCGTTGCGTGGAGACAGCGCTATCCGCGGAATTCGTCGAACCACCCGAAAGGTTCGTCGAAGCGGATAGCGAGGGTCGGTTGATCGCTCCGTTGCGGCAGGCCGCGGCACTGCGCAACCCGTACAAAATTCTCGCGCGCGCCGCCGCCGCTTTTTATAGCGCACAGCACCCGACAGTTGGATCGGTGCCGGCAGACGACGAGGCGCTCGGCAATGCGCTGGCGGATTTATCCATAACAGGCCGCATGGCTTACTGCCTCTTCAAGACACCGCCGCTCACACCGCTGGACGATTTTGCGGTGGGAAGTGGCGTGAACCATATCGACCTCGGCCACCCGCCACTCACGCAGGCGCGACTACTTGAAGTGATCGGGGAAGAACTGGCGCTCCTCGTCAACGCCACTCCGGCGGAAGCGACAAGTGCGATCGCGCCCGCCCTCGATCGCGCTTACGCAGTGGCTTGGGCGTTGCGAGGTCCGATCGCGCAGCGGGCGGCGGCGCGTGAACCGCTCGGTTGGATCGCGGTATCGGGCGAGGACGACATGCCGCATCGTCCGACCAATGTGCCGTCGCCGCCGTTCGAGCAATTCGAAATGCCCGTCACCGCGCGCGGCGTCACATTGCAGACGCGTTTCTTCATCGCGTCGCCGGCCGGCCCGGCGTTCCCCACAACGCCGACGTCACCGCTTCGTGAGCTACCGCCCGATCCGCGCCCGGATGTTCCGGAAGGAAACGCGGTCATTTTGTTCGTGCATGGTCACAGCTCGGGAGCGGACGAAGCGCTCACCATCATTCCGCACCTTCACATGGAAGGCCTGAGACATGGCGTCAAGCTCTCCATCGTGTCGTTCGATCTTCCGAACAACGGTTATTCGGAAACGTTCGATCACGAGAAAGTCGCGACATCGAGCGCGACCACGTGGCCCGGCGGACTTTTCGACCATACGCCTATCGCTGTGCCGATCCTCGATTTCATCGAGGATTTCATCGTTGCATTCGTGGATGCGCTCGATCAGATCACGCCGATCAAGAATCGCTTTGCGGGTGTGATCGGCGGCAGCCTCGGCGGAAACATGGGAATACGCCTTGGCCGAAGAAGCCCGATGCCGGCCTGGCTCAACACGGGCATCGTCTCGTGGAATGCCGCTTCTGTGTGGGACCCGATGATCAAGGATCTGCTCAAAAGCCAAGCCCCGGGCAAATGCCAGAACAACTGGAACGCCAGCGAGATGGACGACTCGCGCGCAAGCTATTTCAATGAGGTTTACGACAAGACAGTGTTGCCCCTCATCATTCCGTTCACGCAGCCGGAACTCTGGTATCGGGGCGGATGGGAACCCTGCAAGCGACTCCACATCGCGGGTTCGCGCACCGCGCGACGCGAGGTCTATAACAAGCATTTCCGAAAATGGCATTGGCGCGTGGCGGGCGAACAGCTCATCTACAGTCACGTAGATCGTACGGACCACGAAGACGACAACACGCCATATCGATATGAGTTGAATACGGTAAAACACCTGCTGGTCGGAAGCGCGGAGGACAATTACGCCGGCTCCAATATCTACGACGCGACAAGGAAACTCGCCGACTTGATGGTGAACACGCCGGGCCGCAGCTTGTTCCTGCTGAATACCGGTCATTCGGTTCACTTCGAGCGCCCCGGTTTTTTCTCCAAGCAGATCGTGGCTTTCTTGCCTGCCAAACCTGCTCAACTGGTAGCGCCGACGGCGCCGATGAGGATGCAAATCACCTGGATTTTCCGGGAGATGATCCTCACGGTGGGCAAGAAGAAAAGACATGGGCCGCCCAAGCTCGGCCGGATTCTCATGGTCGGCGGGATCAATCACACGTTGAATGCTCCGTTTACGATCACGGTACCGGAGTGCATTTTCTATATCGATCATGGATGCGAAGTGTTCGTCATGAATGGCGGCAACTACTCCGCCGTGCATGCGGTGAGAGGCAGCAAGCGCAGGGCTCATATCAGCACCAGCCAAGACGGCACGCAGATGGATAATTTGTATTCGCTGCCGGGCGGGGGTGGCTGAGGACCGCAGCAAGTAGCAAGTAGCCCGGGTAAGCGAAGCGCACCCGGGATTGACGATGAGCGATCCCGTGATGCGCGCTGTGCGCTTACCCAATGGAATGGACTCCTCCCACTGATACGGCATCTAGGTGCCAGACTGGAGGTTGTTACGACCAGTCACACAGCAGGAGGAGTCCGCCATGAAGATTAGTCGAGTCGCGCTGGATTTG
>JAGNNB010000276.1 GCA_017990865.1 Lysobacteraceae bacterium | reverse complement strand
GCTTCCGCCGAGGTTCACCAGCGCGTCGGGGCCGAGTCCGCAGAGGCAGGCGACCGGCATGCCATGGACGTTGCCCGTGGGCGTGACCTGGCTGGTGTTGAAGTCGGCGTGGGCATCGAGCCACAGCACGCGCAGGCGTTGGCCGGTGGTGCGGCAATGGCGCGCGACGGCGGCGATCGAGCCGATGCCCAGGCAATGGTCGCCGCCCAGCACGACCGGCATCCGGCCTTGCGCCAGTTCGGCGCCCACCGCGTCCATCAGCGCCTTGTTCCAGGCGACCACCTGGTCGAGATGGCGGTAGCCATCGACCGGCGGCAGCCACGGGTTGGCGGGACCGCGCAGATCGCCGCGGTCGATGACTTCCACGCCGCGCCCGACCAGAGCTTCGCCCAGGCCCGCGATGCGCAGGGCGTCGGGCCCCATCCGCGCGCCGCGATGCCTGGCGCCGATGTCGGTGGGCGCGCCGATCAGGGACACGGGTGGGAAGCTGCGCTGCATGGGAGTGTCCACACGAAGTCGATCGCGAAATGGTGCCGACAGTCCGATTCGAACGGACGACCTACCGCTTACAAGGCGGTTGCTCTACCAACTGAGCTATGCCGGCGGGCTGCGCGAGGCGTCAGCCTCGATGCGCGGAGCATTCTAGCAGGCGCTTGCGGCGGACCCCGAAAGGCTGCGGAAGAGCACCGAGTCCTTATTCGACGATTCACTCGGCCGCCCTTTTTGATCCGCCCACTCGGTCCGTGACGTCGGGGCATCGTCGTCCCGGCCGTTCAGCGCGAAGCGGGGCACTCGACGGGGCGCGACTGCGCCGCGCCGCTGCTGCGAGCCGCGGCGGCGCTGTCGAAACCGTCGCCCGTCGTCGCCACCAGCCAGCGTTGCGGCGGTTTGGCGTCGCCGATGGCTTGGGCCTGCGCGGCGAAACCGGCGTCGCGCAGGCTGGCGGCGTGGAGTTGCGCGCGGTCTTCGCTGCCGAAGCGGCCGAGCATGATCGCGTTGGCCTCGGCGCCCTCGGCGACGACGAAGAAATCCTTGAAGCCGGCGAGTTTCAGGCGTTCGGCCACCGCGTTCGCGGCGGCGCGATCGGTGGCGGGCGGCAGCATCACGCGCCAGCCGCGGTTGGCGTTCGCCGGGGCGGCGTCTTCCCGCAAGCGCGCGACCTTCGGCTGCAGCGCTTTGCGCGCGATCGCAATAGCCGCGTCGTCGGCGAACGGGCCGAAACGGTAGCAACGCTCGGTCTTCGCGGCCTCCGCGATCGGCGCTGCGTTCTCGGGCGCTGCGGCCGTCGCGCCCAGGGTGGGTTGCGGCGCGGCGGCCTGTGGCGCCTCGGTTGCGCGCGGCTTCGACGCACCGGGGCGCTCGTCCAGCATGCGCAGACGGGCGATGCCGGACGGCGGCTCGGCGCGCGCTTCGACGCGCGGTTCCGGCCGCCACGCCCACCACGCGGCGACGCCGAGATTCAAAGCGACGAGCATCACGATGAGGGCGCGGATCAGCATGGCGCGATTGTAAAGCGACCGATGCGGCTCATCGCGCCATTCCCGCGGCGTCGCGCGTCCATGCCGCCAAACCTTCCAATACCAGCGCGGGCGCGCGCACGGCATCGGCCGGCCAAACGTCGATGCCGTTCACTCCGCCGCCGTGCAGCAGCAACCGCGGCATCGCGCCCAGCCGTCGCTCGCCGTCGCGCAGGGCGGTGTCGATCAGCGCGAGCGCGGCGCCGTCGCAACCGGAACGCAGCGCATCCGGTGTGGTGTCGGCGAAATCGCGAAAGGCGCCGCCGTCTTCGGGCAATTGCGCGGCGCGCGCATGCAAGGCCTCGCGCATCAGCGCGGGCGAGGGCGCGATGCGGCCGCCGTGATGGCGGCCGTCGGCGTCGAGCAGGTCCAACGTCAGCGCGGTGCCGATGCCGACGATCAACCACGGCGTCGCGCCGCGCGCATACGCGGCGAGCAAGCCCAGAAAGCGGTCGACCCCGAGCGATGCGGGATCGGCGTAGGCGATGCGCACACCCGCGCAGGTCGTTTGCGTGCGCGCCAGCGAGATTCTGCGGGTGCGCTCGGTCAAGCCGTCGAGCAGCGCGACGCGCAGCGCGGGCGCGGCCACGCTGGCGACGAACGCGGCCTCGAAGCGCGGCGGCAGGGCGTCGTTCCAACCATCGGGCAATGCGTCGCCGTCGTGCGCGACCGCGACGATGTCGTCCTCGCGCACGCGGCCGTCCTCGCGCAAGGGCGCGAATTTCAGCCGTGTGTTGCCCAGATCGAAGAGATAGGTCGCGTGGCTCATGGCCGATAGGGTAGCGCGTCGTCGCGCGGGCGCACGCGCACTTCGCCCGCGCGCAGTGCGCGCGTCGCGCCGTCGGACGTGCGCACGCGCAGGGCACCGTCGTCGTCCAGTCCGTCGGCGATGCCGCCTTGCGCGCCGTCCTCCCACGTCACTGCGCGTCCGCGCAGCGCGTCGTAGCGGGCGTAACGTGCGATCGCATCGTCGAGCCCGTCGCGATCGAAGAGATCCAGCGCCGGCAGCAGCGCATCGAGCAGGGCGGCGGCGATGACGTTACGCGATGGCGTGCGTGCGCCGAGATGTGTGCGCAGGTCGGTCCAGGGTTGATCGATGGCGGCGATGTCTGCGTGCGGATCTATCGCTGGCGCGCTGCGCACATCGGCCGGTTGCGAGATCGATCTTTCCGACATCGATCTTTCGGACATCCGCACATTCAATCCCAATCCGATGATGGCGCGCACCGCGCCATCGCGACCGCCGCCGCTTTCGATCAGGATGCCGCCGAGTTTGCGCAAGCGCGCGCCATCGGCGATCACAACATCGTTCGGCCATTTCAGGCCGACGGTGTCGAGGCCGAGCGCGCGCAACGCCTCCGCCGTCGCCACGCCCACCGCGATGCTCAATCCGCCCAGGCGCGACACCGGGCCGACGAAATGTCGGGCGATCGAAACGTAAAGATTGCACGCGGGCGGCGACACCCAGACGCGCCCTTGTCGGCCGCGGCCGCCGGTTTGATGTTCGGCGAACAACACGCAGGCGCCGATGCGCGCGGTATCGCGACGGAGCAATTCGCTGTTCGTCGAATCGATGCTCGCCACGACCTCCAACGCCGCCAATGCGCCGAGCGCGTTCGGCGAGAGCGCCTGCGCGATGGCATCGGCGTCGAGCGTGTCGGTGTCGAACACCAGAGTTAGGCCGGGTCGGAATGAACGAATTGTTAGCGCTCGCCTGAGATAGCAATAAATTCCTTGCCTTCAATGAGACCGCCATTTGAAAGCGTAATCTCGAGGCGTTTAAATAAGGCAAAAAAATCTACCAAGGACATATCAACACGAACGACCCGAATGGAGAGCGGAACGCTGCTGGACTCCAGTTTTTCAGGGATGCTTGAATAACCGTCCAGGGAAGAGACTAAGAATTTGACGCTAACTGGGTCTTGGTGAGCCCCATGATTTTCACCCGCCCACATTGAAATACCGACGACATATTCGTCCGTGATGTACCCATTCTGCTTCAGCCACTCTGCGGCGTCAGTCATGTCTGCATCGTCTGCAGCAGCGCTTCCTTTGAGGTCGTTGTACTTGACCGATGCTTCAAAGACTTCCATTTATTGCTCCTTGTGGGTTTGTGGGTGCTAAAGCTGAGTTAGGCCGCCCTGCAGCGGGGCGGGCTTGAACGAATTGTCAGCCACTGGAAAGGCTGCTCAGCAGGTCCAATAAATTTTCTTCTGCAAATCGATGACCTCAGGCCCATCACTGCAACCGCCTACATCCTTAACGAGTTGATCTGACGCTTCTTGACCAATAATCCACTGCCCGGAACCGGCATGCCACATGAGCGTGCCTTCAGCAATGACACCTTTTGGGAAAACATCGGACTTCGCTTTGTTGATCAACACGATGCGAGTGCCGTTGATCTTGGCGGTAAGGGAGATACTTTGAACGGTCGGGTGTTCAGCGAATCTGTGCTGAAAGGTGTACTGGCCAGGCCGAATGGGCAGTGGTGGTGCCGCTCCGGCTTGGGGCGATGAAACCAGGAGCGCAATCAAAATGGCAAGATGCTTCATACAGTGCCTAACGTTTGAGTTAAGCCGCCCCGTAGCGGGGTAGCGGACGCATGCTAGCGTAGCGCAGGCACGTGGCCGACTCCACCATGCGGGGCGGATTAAACGAATTGTTAGGTGGCGCTCTCAGGTGAGGAGTCATGCTTCACGTGATTCCCCAGCACGTACCAAGAGTTCTCCATACATAAAATTAAGTGCTTCTTATGACGTGATTTGCCGGAAGCTTGTTTGGCGTAGATAACGGCTTCACGCAGTTTGCCCGCGAAGTACGGATTGAGTTTGGATGTGGCCATTGATGAGGCGAACTCAAGTTGCTTCACATATGGCAGGGCAGCGTTCTTACTGGATGCATAGATCACTTGGTCAATCAGTTTTCGAATTTTGTCGAGATCTTCGGGACGCATGTGTATTTTGGCGCCATCTAACTTGTCGTTATCGGGAATGTCGGCCGCATTCGCATCGGCAGCGTGCGCGCCGTCGCTCTCGTCGCGCAGGTCAGGCGCCATGACGCCGCTTCCGGCGGCGCAACAGCATCGCCTTCTCGAACCGCGATTCGGTGCCGGCGCGCATCCGCATCAGATTCGCGCGGTGCGTGAACAGAATCAACGCCGCGATCGCGATCGCGAACAATGTGCGCGCATCGTCGCCGCCGACGTACAGCGCCGCCGCGGCGAAACCCAGCCCCGTCAGGCAGGTGCTGAAACCGACGTAGCCGGTGAGGATCACCGAGCAGATCCACAGCGCCAACAAACCCGGCAACGTGATCGGCCAGAGCATCGCGATCGCGCCCATCGCCGTAGCCGCGCCCTTGCCGCCGCGGAAACCGTGCCACACCGGCCA
>JAGNNB010000274.1 GCA_017990865.1 Lysobacteraceae bacterium | reverse complement strand
ATTGAAGCTCGAACAACTGCGCTTGCGTCATCGGTCCGCGCGGCAGCAGCGCGGCGATCTTGCGGTCGGCGGCCGTCGCTTCGGGGCTACCCAGCACAACGCTCGGCTGCGCTGGTGCGGGCGTTGGAGTCTTGTCGTTTTCCAGCGATGCCAAGCGTGCGTCGATGCGGGCCAATCGTTCCGCCATATCGGCTTGAGCAAGGTTTCGATCGGGTTGTCGATCGGGCCGTTGGTCCCGCCGTTGATCAGGCTCTCGATCGATATTGTCGACGGCAGTCGGCGTGGCTTGGGCGCTTTCGGCCGACGATGCGGGCCGATGCAACCACCATTGCTGCACGCCGACGACGCCCAACAAGACTACGATCGCAACCGTTTTTTTGTTCGACATGGCTCAGGCGCCTATCGCTTGCGTGGTGGGGCGCATTCTGCCCGCGTCGCATGCGGGCAGAATGCGATCGACTCAGAACCCGGTCGCCGAAGCGGGTTTGTAATACGAATTATTGGTGACGATGACGTAGCGGCACGTGCCGTCGGCGTTCCAGGAGAAACCGATCTGGGATTCGGCGCTGATGCTGCGTATCGATTCCACAATGGCGTAATTGGTGGTCGAGCACGAACGCGTCAGTCCCGCCGAATTGGCGGCCTGGCAGAAGCCGACATACGGCGTGGCGCCGCCGAGCGTGTCGTACCAGTGATAACAGCCGATGAATTGGCGGGTGTCGGCAGAGCCGCGCGCGTCGGTCATGCTGCCGCCGGCGCTTCGGTACGTGTCGTTGACGTACACCTCGGAGGTAAAGCGCAAACCGGCCGTGACCAAACCGGAGGCCGCGCATAATGCGGCCATGCAAAAAATGGCTCGGGTCGTTTTGATCTTCATTCGTCGTGTCCTCTTGCCTTTCGTGTAGGAGGTTGCGGCGCCGACCCGCACGGTCGCGCGAAGGTCGGCGCCCTATCCAACGGCATTCGCGACGATGCGCGGTCATCTCGTGCCGGGAGAATTCGCC
Source organism: Lysobacteraceae bacterium (assembly GCA_017990865.1). Lineage (GTDB taxonomy): Bacteria > Pseudomonadota > Gammaproteobacteria > Xanthomonadales > Xanthomonadaceae > Lysobacter_I. Next base: position 3,910 of record JAGNNB010000274.1, on the reverse strand, counting down.
ATTGCGGTGTTTTCATGGCGGATGACGCATAGCGTCTTCGGTTTATGCGTCCTCTGGGTCTGCGGATGCATGGGCCGGAAGGGATGGATTTCGCACGATCGCAAAAGAAACGTCGCACTTCGCGCATCCGAAGACCCGCAAAGTAGAAACCGAAACGCTGCATACATCCATTGATCGGAAAATTTTCAGAGAAACCAAGAAAACCGCGGCAGGTTTTGTGATTAGTGCTTGACACGTCGAAAAAACGCATGCTATGACAGCGTTGTCATCATCGCGTTCGCAAGTCGCGATTCTGACGAACTCGGCCGAACAGGGGCGAGCCGGGTGGTCTGCGTCCTAAAAAAATGCGACCACCGATCTACAGGCAAACGCAAGCGATCGCGTCTCGACATGCGCTCAGGATGAGCGATCTCATCTTCTGAGCCATGAGTCCCCTTACAGCCTAATGGAGAAACGAAAATGAAAAAGCCAATGTCCAGAATCCATCGAAACTTTCTCGCATACATGTTCGTTCTTTTTGCGACGCTGGGATTCGCGCCCCAAGCGCTTTCCGCGGCATTCATCGGTTCAGCCGACCTCAACGGCGATGGTATTCCCGAAAATATTTACAGCAACGGCAGCTACATCTTGGTGAAAAACATCAATGGGGCAGTGACGGGAAATTACTATATCGCGCCCTCCTGGTATAGCGTAGCCATCGCCGATTTGGATGGCGTCGCTGGTGCGGAATTCGCCGTAAGAACCTATTCCGATTTGTACGTGCTTACGCACCGGACGAAAAAAGTATTCGCATATGCGGTCTGGCCATACGGGAGCAATTGGGTTCCTATGACGGTCGATCAGTTCGATGGCGTTGCCGGCAGCGAGATCGCCATCAATACCGGGTCGATCGCCGGCGGATACGGCTCCATACTTTTTATTTCGCATAAAGCCCATGCGATCAAGCAGCACTTTTTCTCTACCGGCTATGCTTGGCTCGGCATGAGCGTCAATGATTTCGATGGAGCGGCCGGCAAGGAATACGCGATCAATACGACGTCGATCGGCTATCTCGCTGTCCTCCACCCGAAGAGCCTTGTGCCGAGGTATTACTATGTGGGCCCGAATATGCAATTTCTCTCGGCGGTCAACCTAGACGGCGTGGCGGGGCTGGAAATCAGAGTCAGGGGATATGGCGGTCTCGTCTATACGATTAACGACCGCAAAGGAACGATGACTTACTAGCCGCATGCGTCAAAGCGCTTCGCCTCGCGAACAGCGAGGCGAAGCGAACTGTCGGACAGACTCGTTTTTTTCGGGAGCTACCCAGATGAAATCATCCCGTATATTTCCATTCGCGATGTTGGCCGCTCTGCTGGCCGTCGGCGCTTATCGATTAGCCGAATCGATCCGCTCCGACGCTCTCTTGCCTGCAGAGTCGATGCCGACACGTATCGATAGGCTGTCCGACCCCATAAAACCCGCGCTGGGCTCGGCAAAAGACAGGTATGCCATCGAACAAAATGCGATCGCGGCTTCGTGGCAATCGCCTCTGCCGCAGCCCCTTTCCCTCGACGACTCTCCTCATGAGCCGATGCCATCGGATGATCCGGTTCTTAGGGCGGAATCGAGCGAAAACCAGGTGGATCGGGATATCGAAGTCTCGGTGTATATGAAAGATGGAACTACCAAGGCGTTCTCTGGCCCAGGCGTAATGTTTACAGCGGATGGAAAAGCGATGCCGATCCCCAAAGACGGCTATCGTATTTCGGCGGACGGAACGCTGAAGCCCTACGAGAGCGACAGCTCTGAAGCCGCACAGGGCCCGAAATCGCCTTGAACCAGGGAAAGCGGTCTCCTGCGTCTGCATTCGGACACGTGAGCCGTCAGCGTCGTTTCGTGCTTCGACGCGGCGTTTCCGAGGCTTCGATGGTGGCGTCTCTGGCGCATGACGCCTTCGGCTTATGCGTCCTGCGACGGTGACGTAACCCGCATAGGCCGACAGCCGCATCGATGATTTTCGTAATGGTTTCGCGAACGGATCTGCGATGTCCTTCCCGGCTGTTTCCGCCCCGCGGAATTTCTGGGAAGATGCCGCGTATCGGTTCGATCGGCGTTGCGTCGCATCGGCCGGATTCGTGGAGAAATCTGTATGACGATGCTGCCTGGGTGTTTACTCGCGATTACCGGCGGTTTTCGGCGCGGCCTGCGATACCGCACGTTCCGAGAAATCGAGCGCGGCCGTGAATGCGCGGGTCGAGAAGACCTGCGCGCCGTGGGACGGCGCGGCGTTCGTTCTTTCCGTGCGGCTGGGGCGGAGCGACGATCCGATGGCATTGCCCGGTCTGCGCCTGTCGGTGTGGCGATCGCCGCTGTTCGATCGTGCGCAGACCGTGGCCTTCGTGGAAGACGCGGCCGAGATCGGTGTGGTCTCGCATATCGACGAGGCGGAGCGCTCGACGACGCTGGAGGGCGAAGCGCGATTTATTCCGGTCGCGAACGGCGCGATCGAAGGTACGCTGAATTTGAAATCGACGGACGGTCGTCGTTTCGAGCGCCGCTTCCGCGCGCCGCCGACCGGGACGCCGTTGTGCGGTTGATGCGTGCGGTCGCTCGTGGCGATGTCTGCGCAACGTTTTCGATGAGGATCGCATGAAACAGTTTCTGATCACGCTCGCCGCCGTACTGATCGGCGGTTTTCTGGCGCTGCTGGGCCACGATCATTTCGTGGTGAAGCCGCGCGAGGCCGCGGCTGCGAAAGCCGAAGCCGCCGCGCGTAAAGCCGAGACGGTACCGGTGGATCTGACCCAGGCGCAGAAAGACGCGCGCAACGTCGCGGCCGAATTGGAATCGTCGGTGCGGCGCAGCGTGCAGTCCGCGGAGGAGGCGCTGCAGGCGCAGGCCAAAACGATGGATCGCGCGAGTCTTGCGCGTGATGCGGTAAGCCGCGCGACGATGTTCCGCGTGGCCATGACCGAGTACTACCAAACCAACGGCGCGTGGCCGCGCTCGGCCGAAGACGCCGGTTTGCCGCCGCCCGAGGACACCCGCAGCCCGGCGGTGGCGAGTATCGCCATCGGCGAGGCGGGCGCGGTCGTGGTGAGTTTGGATCGCATGCTGGCCGAGAACAGCAAGATCGTGCTGCGGCCGGAACCGAAAACGGCGATGGGCATGGTGGAGTGGCATTGCGAGTTGAAGGGCGATGCCAGTTTGAAAACGTTTCTGCCGCGCTGCACGGTGACGAAGTAAGTCATGGCATCGACGAAGCGGCGCATGAGGTCTCACACGTTGCGTTTGCTTTGCGGATCGACGCTCGCCGTCGCGCTGTGCGCCTGTCGTGCGCTGCCGACGAATCCTGCGGCCAGCGCCCCAAGTACGCCATCGCCGACGCCTGCGCGCGTATCCGTGACGCCCTTCGTTTGCGCCGACGGCGAACGCGCGATGCAGCGCGACACGCTGTATTTCGGCCGCAGTCGACGCGATGGCGGAACGGTGAGCGATGCGCAGTGGCGTGCGTTCGTGGATGACGCGATCGTGTCGCGATTCCCCAATGGTTTTACTGTGCTGGCGGCGGAAGGCCATTGGCGCGCTGGCGACGGCGCGATCGTCGCCGAGGCGACGCAAATAGTGATTGTGCTGCATGCGGGCGACGCGGCCGCGCAGCGTGCGATCGACGAGATCGTCGTGCAGTACAAACGCGAATTCGTTCAGGAGTCCGTGCTGCGCGAACGCATGCCGACATGCGCGAAGTTCTGACGATTCGCTTTGCGTTCGGTCGGGCCGATTCGACCGACCGACGCGCTTGAAAGATTCAGCCGCGGCGCACCAACACCACGGTGATATTGTCCGAGCCGCCGCCGTCGAGCGCCGCGGCGACCAGCCCGTCCACGCATTCCTGCGCGCTGCATTCGCTGTGCGAGAGCACTTGCGA
>JAGNNB010000013.1 GCA_017990865.1 Lysobacteraceae bacterium | reverse complement strand
CGCCACCGCTCTGGTCGACACCGGCAGCGCGATGGACAAGGTGATCTACGAAGAATTCAAGGGCACCGGCAACAGCGAAATCCATCTCGACCGCCGCATCACCGAGAAGCGCGTCTACCCGGCGATCGCGGTCAACATGTCCGGCACGCGTCGCGAAGACCTGCTGATCGAACCGGATTTGCTGCAGAAGATTTGGATCCTGCGCAAACTGCTGCACGGCATGGACGAAATCGCCGCGATGGAATTCCTGCTCGACAAGATGAAGACCACCAAGTCCAACGACGAGTTCTTCGCCTCGATGCGGCGCTGAGGCAAACGCGCCATCCCGAGCCCGCACAGCGGGCGAGGGACCTGCTTTTCTTTGGACCGATCAGACGCAAACGCCCCGCATCGCGGGGCGTTTGTTTTCTGGCGTTAGCGAGGTGGTGGGATGCCAGGAGTGGTCAGTCGCTTGCATCACCGAAGCTTGGCCAAGACTGACTGCAGTTGTGAGCCAGCGCGCTTGGTGATTTGTAGCGGCAAGCGAACACCAGGACAGCCGCAAATGAACTGTGGGTGTCCTGGTTTTTTGATGAGCAACGACGAGTCCTCACCGCTGCGGGCTTTGTACGATATGGGCGATCAAGAAGTGAATCCGACCCCGTTCCCACCGTCACTGAATTCGCAACGCAATGCATCCAGATAGCGTTAACAGGACCTACCTGGCTTTTTCGTCAGCGATTGACTCGCGAGCTAGCTGCAGCGCTTGTTCATATTGGGCATCTTTGCCGGATAGTTCGTCTAAAACAGTTTGCCGAACCTCGTAGTGTGGTGTTACGCCATCGGCCTGCGTATGGCGGTCTGATGAGATGGAGAAAACCAATCGCGCAATCCGGTATCTGATGCCCAGCCTGCTCGATCGAAAATCGGCTGCACCGTCATTGACTGTAAAGCCATTGCCCGAGTTGGTGCCTACTATGATGCCATCATCCATCGCATCTGCCATGGCAAGAAAATGACCGGTGGCCGAATTGGTCAGGCCGTTGGAGAGATAGAAGACACTTCCAGCAAAAGGCGTCTTGGTTGAGGATCTCTCTCGTTTTAGACTTTCATCTCCATTGGAGTCGGCGGAAAAGTAGGCACAGCTCGCATCGCTAAGCTGTCGCAAAAGATAATCCCCAGCGAGCCCGCTGCCGCCCAGATTGCCACGAACGTCGATGATCAGTGCCTTCGAGCCATTTTGATCCATTTGCGCCCGGAGCCGATCAATCTTGGCTTTGAAATCGGAAAGCGCCTCGCCGTAGTAATTCCAGTGGCGCAAGCTCAGAACTGCGATGGCTCCCCCGTCCTCAAACTCTGCACAAAAGCCGTCCTGACATTTGAAGTATGGCGGAACGATTGGAGGGAAACTCCATTCTTTAAGTGGTTTAAGGGTCGTTTTTCTGTAACCGTGGCGCAGGGTTACTTCGTAGTTTTCCGGGAACTGCAGAGCGTAAGTCAGATAAGATGTGAGCCACGTGTTGGCAACAGCGCGGCGAAAGTTCGGGTTATATCCGTCTGCCGGGACGCGTTGGTAAATTGTCTTCAACAGTTGTTCGACGGGTAGGCCATTGACGGAAATAATCTCGTCCCCGGGTTTAACCCGGTCAGAATTGACCAAGCCGTTGCGAACATAGAGCCGGTCGTTGAATATCTGTACGTCGAGCGGGAAGCGCTGATCCACACGGATTTCTTTATCTTCCTGTATGAAGTAGTCCATCCTTGTGTGCCCGCAACCAATAGCGGCAATGATCCGGTTGAATGCCCACAGCAAATCGGCCTTGGAGGATTGTCCGCTCAGAGATGCTTTGGATTTCTCGACCAAAGCCCTGAAATCGGATTCAGGGATGTGCATGAATGGGCGGGGGTGGTTGCCTAGCAGGTCTGCGGCCAGCTCATCGATTTCGGCATCGAACAGTGCCTTGCGTTCTGCATGTTCGGTGGGCAGCGGCCGCTCGACCTGGGCCTGTTCTTGCGCCACAAGTGGTGTGGGCAGGGTCGTGTAAGCAATGGCCAAGGCCATGGCAAAGGCGATCTTGCGTGGTGTCATCGGCGCGTCTCACTTTTGGTGAGCTGTTGATGGTGGGCCATCAAGTATCAAATCTCAACCAGAACCTCCCGGGAAGCACGCTGGGCGCGAGGACCTCGCCGGAAGACCCCGAACGTCCCGCATTGCGCGGGGCGTTCGCGTTTCTGTGTCCATCGCATTGATCCGGAAGACGCGACATTGAGAATCCCCTCCCCCCGCATGCGGGGGAGGGTTAGGGTGGGGGCGAACAGCGGCGAGGATATTTGACGCCACGAATCCCCGCGCGCAGAATGCGCGCCTTCTTCCACCCACCCGGCCATCGTCATGACGCGGAACCCGCTTCTGATATTGAAGAATGCCCTGCTGAACCGCCAGCGCGCGAGCGCGGGCCGGGTGCGTTTGCCTTTCGCCATCGACGGTGCCGGATCGAACTGATCCCACGCCCGCGACGCGCGAACCGCAAAGCACCCGCAAAGGTGCTTTTTTATTGTCCGCGATATCCCGCAGACCGAATCCGCAACACGAAAACCGCATCGTCCACACCGCAACGAACATCGCAACGAACATCGCGACAAACCCGAGGAGAACGTGCCATGAGCATCGCCGCCGAAACCGAACCGTAGCCGCCCGTCCCGTCGCCAACCGGGGCGTGCGGCCCCGCATGTTGGCGATATAGTCCTTACTCATATGAACATCCGCACGAACCTTTCCCGCTGGCGCAATCTCGGCATCGTCGCCCACATCGACGCCGGCAAAACCACGCTCACCGAACGTCTGCTGTACGCCTCCGGCGCGATCCATCGCGTCGGCGAAGTGCACGACGGCGCGGCCACCACCGACTTCTCCGACATCGAACGCCGTCGCGGCATCACCATCGGCGCCGCGGCCGTGCGCATCGATTGGACGCCCGAGAACGACGCGTCGCATCGGCTCACGCTCATCGACACGCCCGGCCACATCGATTTCGCGATCGAAGTCGAACGCGCGTTGCGCGTGCTCGACGGCGCCGTCGCGGTGTTCTCCGCGGTCGACGGGGTGCAACCGCAATCCGAGACCGTGTGGCGGCAAGCGCAACGGCACGGCGTACCGCGCATCGCCTTCGTCAACAAGATGGACCGTCCCGGCGCCGACTTCGCGCGTGTCGTCGCGCAACTGCGCGAGAAACTCGACGCGAATCCGTGGCCGCTCGGTCTGCCCTTGGGTGCCGAAGCCGAATTCGACGGCTGGGTCGATCTGGTCGATCGTCGCGTGCTGCAGTGGCGCGACGACGGCGAACGCATCGCGCGTCCGTGGTCCGACGATGAAGCGGCGACGTACACCGCTGCGCGCGCACATTTGATCGAAGCCGTGGCCGCGCACGACGATGCGTTGGCCGAACGTTGGCTCGACGAGCGACCCATCGACGACGCGACGCTGCGCGAAGCGATTCGTCGCGGTGCGCTCGCGGGCCTCGGCGTGCCGGTGCTCGCGGGTTCGGCGATCCGCAACATGGGCGTCGATGCGTTGCTCGATGCGATCGTGCATTACCTGCCGTCGCCGCTGGATCGTCCCGCCGTGTCGGCGGAACGCGACGGCGTCGAAACGCGTTTGCCGGTCGATCCCGACGGCACGCTCGCGGCGTTGGTGTTCAAGATCGCGCATCAAGCGCACGGCGCCGTGACCTATGTCCGGATGTACAGCGGCACGCTGCGCGTGGGCGATACGGTGTGGTGCTCGCGGCAACAACGCGCGCGCCGCGTCGGTCGTCTCGCGGTGGTGCAAGCCGATCGCACGCACGATGTACGCGAAGCCGTGGCCGGTGAGATCGTCGCCATCCTCGGCTGGAAAGACGCGGTCAGCGGCGAAACGCTCAGCGCCGACGATGCGCGGCTCGCGCTCGACAGCATTCGCGCGCAACCGGCGGTGCTGTCGTGGCGGCTCGCGGCGCAGAACGCGAACGATCTGATGCGTCTGGCGCAAGGTTTGGCGGCGTTGGCGCAAGAGGATCCGTCGTTCCGCGTCGAGTCCGATCCCGACACCGGCGAAACGCTGGTGTGGGGCATGGGCGAGTTGCACCTGGAGGTGATGGTCGAGCGTTTGCGCAACGACTGGAACGTCGATGTGCGTACCGGCGCGCCGCGCGTGGCGTATCAAGAAACTCCGCGCACTACGGTGCACGGTATCGAAGGCAGTGTGGTGAAGCGCAGCGGCGGCCCCGGGCAGTTCGCGCGCGTGACGCTCGATGTCGCCCCGCGCGACGACGGGCTCGTCACGTTCGAGGACCGCACGGTCGGCGGCGCGGTGCCGAAAGCGTTCGTCGCGGCGACCGAGAAGGGCGTGCGCGCGGCGTTGACGGAAGGCCCGCGCGGCCATCCCGTCGTCGGTATCGCGGTGACGTTGATCGGCGGCGAAACGCATGCCGTCGATTCCTCCGATCTCGCGTTCCAACGCGCCGGCGCCGAAGCGACGAACGCCGCGCTCGCGCGCAGCGGCACGACGCTGTTGGAACCGGTGATGACGCTCGTCGTCGACACGCCCGCCGCGCATGTGGGCGACGTGATCGGCGACGTGCAACGACGCAACGGCCGCGTGGCGATGATCGAAGACAAAGGCGCGCGCGCCGATGTCCACGCCTACGCCCCGCTGTCCGCACTCGCCGGCTATGCCACCGCGCTGCGTTCGCTCACGCAAGGACGCGCGCAAGCCAGCATGGTCTTCCACGGCTACGAGGAAGCCAAAGCGCAGTGATGCGCTTGCGCAACAACGTAGCGGAAAAGCGCCGGGCGACCGGCGCTTTTTCTTTGGTGCGCGTGATGATGCTGGGCATCGACCTGTCGAATCAGACAGGGTGAAGCGCGAGGAGACAATTGTCGGCAAATAGTGATCGATTGCGCTCTCCGCGCTATGATCCGAATCACGAAAGCGAAGGAGTCCGCATGTCCAAGCGTCCGCCCACGCGTTGCCTTTTGCTCGTTTTCTCGCTTCTATTGTCCTCGTGCGCGTCGCCCGTTGCGCCGCACGGAAGCACGACGAGCTCGGTGCGAGGCGCTGTCGATAGCGAGCGACCCATCGAAGCGTTGGGCTGCGCGCAGGAGGTCGATCTGAACATCGGCTACGACGATGCGGCCGAATATCAGTTCTTGTTGACCGGATATGCGTGCGTCGAGATGCTGCCGCCTCACATCGCCGGGTTCGTTCGCGAGCTATCCAAGATCGCTCCCGAAATGGACGAAAATCGCATCCGCGCATATATGACCGAAGCGCAGAGCTTCCGAGCGATTCCCGGCAGAGGACGACGGCCGGATTACACCGTCGAACTCGAAAACGACGCACTGTGGATTCGTTCTTTCGAAGGCGAAGATGCAGACATCACGACATATCTTGTCTACGGTGCAGGTTGCGCGCTCGATTGCGAGCCGCGCAAACACCCGGCTCATCATTACGTCGTGCCCATGCCCCGCAGTCACTATCGCGTCTTTCGCGCGAAAGACGGTGAAGCACCGATCGATATCACGCTCGAAGCCATGCCGCGAATGCCGACGCTGACGGCAGAAGAGCGTCGCCGCTACGGACCGTATCTCTACGAAACCGGCGAAGCGGACGAAACCGATCTCGTGCTTGATGCCAACAGGCTGCAGTATTTCCCGACATTGCGGTGGGCGTTGATCCAGCCGAATACCGGCGATTACACCCCGCCGCCCTTGCCGCAATCCGACCCACGCGTGCGAGCCGATGTGGGCGGCGCGACATTCGGATTTTTGGTATGGAATGGCCAGCGCTTCGAAATGCGCGACGACGTGTCGCCATCGCAATGGACATGCACCGAATATCCGTCCGTATTGCCGAAGTGCGACTGAAGGGGCGTACGCGATCGAACCCAAGCGCTATGGATTCTTCAAGGTAAGCTCTCATGCCGCAGACTGCAGAAACGGATATCCGCGAAACGGCCGACCGCGTCGTCGCCTTGTTGGAGCGCAACAACGCCCGGGAAGCGATCGAGCTTCTGCGACGCGAACGTTCCGAGCAACCGCTCGCGGTTCAGGAAGCGTTGGATCGCTATGTCGCAGCGGGCGCCGAACAATCTCTACGCAGGTTGCAACAACCGGGAGCGCTTCCGGCGAATGCGGGGCAGGATATCTCGCCGGATTTGGAGCGGTTGCGATCCGCGGATGCGCGACCCAGATTCCCCGAAACGGCCGAAATATCGGCGTTGGCGAGCGACGCGCAACGTTACGATGTCTATGCGAGCATCGTGGAGACGCGAGGAAACCGGTCCGCTCGCGAAGCGCTCGATCGGAACCAGGAACGCGTGATCCTCGGTTTGCGCCAGGAAAACAACACGGCCGCGTCGATGGAATACGACCGCGAAGGGCGCATCATTCCCTCGCAAGTCGACTCCGGTCGAGGCATCTACGACGACCGCATCGTGGTGTTGTGGAAAGACGACGCGGGCAATCGGCACGTGTTCGAAGCCAATCGAGCGAATACCGAACCGACCGCGCAATACGATGCGCACGCGCGAGGCCCCGCAAGGCCGGACAATTTTTCGGAAGTGGATACGTTACGGCGCGCACAGGGCGAACATGCCGACCGCGATGACGTACTCGATCTCGGCCGCCTCGCCGAGGGCAGCATCGTCATGCAGCATGCGACGCACCCTGCGAACGCCGGCCGACGCGCTCATTTGCAATCGCTCGGTTGGGAAGGCGACGAAGAGCATTCGTTTCGGCCGACCGTGGGAGAAGCGACACCGCCGCAGAACCGCGACAGGGTGCAACGCGACAGCAACGGCGACGGTTGGTTCACCAACGCCGACATCAACGGCCTTCAAGAGCTGAACCAGAGCTTCAAAATCCATCAAGGTTCGCGCAACAACACCGATTCCGCGGGCTGCCAAACCATTCACCCCGACGATTACGACGGCTTCGTGCGCGCCGCGACTGGCGTCGATAACCTCAGAACCATTGAGCCGGATGCGAATCATCCTTTGCCGGGGCGCTGGCATTACGTGTTGACGAACACCACACCCGGCATGTTCCGCGACGTCAATCGTGAGCAAGCCGAACCGGCGCGCGCGGCGGAGCGCGGGCGCGATGCGCCGCACGAACGTCCGCAAGATCGTCAACAAGATCGCCCGCACGACCCGCGCATGCCTCATCCCGCGGGTCGCGATGGGCCGCCGCAGGGCGGCCCCGAACCGCACGACGAACGCCGCGCGCCGCCGGGCCAACGCGGCGCATCGTTGATGACCGATCCCGACCACATCGCGCATCCCACTTGGTTGCGTGCGCAAAACGCGATGGCGCGCGTGGAGCCGAGCGCGCTCGACGGCCTGGACGCGCAACAGCGCGAGCGATTGACCGCGCACCTCGCCGCGCGCGTGTTGAGCGACACAGGCACCGGTATGACCGACATCACGCGCATCGACCCCAGCACGCGCACTCACCCGAACACCGGGCAACCGCTGGGCCTGATTCCCGGCCAGGGCGACCCCGAGACTGCGCATTACAAACGCGTCGCCGTGGACATCGCGCGGGCCATCGCCACCCCGGTGGAACGCTCATCCGACATCGCGAAGACCGCGATGGATACGCGCGAACAACTGCAAACGCAGACCTTGGCGCAAGCGCAGGCGTTTCATCAGGACGGGCCGAGCGGGCCGGCGATGAGGATGGGTGGACGGTCTCTATCGTGCGGGGAGGGCTGAGAGACTGGGGCTATTGGTTATTGCAAGAATTCGACCGGAAATAAATTGCTTTTCGTATGGAAACGAGCGAAGCGGACGTCGACAAAGTGAAACTTACCCCGTTCTTCTCCCGAGGTGGAGAACTTTGATTCCCCGTATAGGCATTCGACGGTACTCTGTCTCAGTCAGGTTCGGAGCTATTGGCTGCCCAACCCGGATGGTCGTCGGGTACGACCCTTGCTGGCTTGAGCGCTTAGGGGATGTCATCGGATAGACGGGAGCACTCGGACAATGGGTAAGAAATCGAGAAAGAAACGTGAGCGACGCCACGGATTGCCTCGTTTTATGGAACACAACAGCAAGGCGGCCACGCTATGGAGAGCGCGGCTAAATGCCCAAGATGCTAGCTTTCTCGCAGCTACTTCGAAAATCAGAAGAGTACTCTCGGAATATCATCCCCATGATGTGCTTGAGTCACTGCTTGTCTCTGAACTTTGGCTGCCGAATCGTTCATCACAGATCAAGCATATCCTTCTGATATGGCTATTCATTTCAATTGACGAATCAGAATTTTTGATTCGCAAAAGGACGGATTCATACACCACTTTTGTCGAACTTATGTCAACGCTGTATGCGGAACTTCCCCAGTTTCCAATGATGGAAGATTACGTTCCAGAAGAGGATTGGGGTGAGGTAAAAATGCCTGTTGGCGACGATAATTTAAGCATTTTTTATGGCGGAGTAATTGAGCGGGTTGCGGATTTTATTGAAGGCTTTCGCGTGCGGTTTTGCGATGATATTGAACCTATGCGCGATATGGATAACGCAATCAGATTGCAGCATCACTTGATTCAAGGAACTAATTCGGAAAATTTAAAGGATCTGCCATTATCTTCAGGACATCTGGAAATGCCATCAGAAGGGTTCTGGTCAAGTCTGCTTATGCGTCTTCGCTCTATGAACGATCTCGCTAATGACATGAGAATCAGTGAAGAACTAATTACTAATCCTGGGGTATTGAGCAAGAAGCTGGGCTTCACGGGTTTTGCAGAAGCCGTGCATAGCGGCACGCTGATCCCATTTCTTCTGGTAAAGCGTGAGGGTAGGAGCTTTCCGGTTTCGCCAAGAAATATGCCCAGTGTGGTGATCGATTACTGGATGTCGAAATCAGATCGATCTCCTAAAGAAGCAGAAGCTAGTGTTCTCAAGGGAATTTCTCACTTTTTAAAAGAACGTTTTCCGGCTGATAGAGTGAGGGTGGGGCCATTTTTGATAGTGACTAGGGAAATTGAACAGCCGCTCTGTGAAGTTGCCGCATTTTTCACCAGCGACGATGTCATTTACATTGTGGTGGTGCTTCATGAGACGCGCTTGGCTATGGTCAATTCGATTGAGCAAAGGCTGTCAAAGGCAGTAAACGAATCGTCACAATGGGGGTTCTTAGATGCAGAAACCGGGATGGCTCTTTCTCTCAGGCGCTCAGATTCTGAAAAGGTTGAGTCTGTTAATTTCAGATCGATTGTTGTAATTTCTGGTGGTTCAACAGTTTCGATGCCTATTCGTTTGCCAAGAGCAAAAGCGGAATTCATATTTCTTTCCGATTTTATTACGATATTTGATTCGGTTAAATCGATTGATCAATTCTTAGAATTTCTTAAATTTCGTCGCAATTATCTATCTAAATTTAAGTCGATCTTGACCGGCTGGTCAGACATATTTGCGGCATACAAAGACTCAAGTGGAGTGCTGATTGACGGTGCTGTGATGCCAAATGCGATCTTTCTTGATCCGCACTGGGGGTCCAACTGGAGATATGAGGAGTTGGCTAAATTTTGGGCAGCCGCTCCTACTATTTTTCCAAATGATTCGCCAAGATCTTGGCTCATCGACACTGCGGCTCGATCGACAAAGAGGATGATTTCAAAAGTATCTAAGGATTATGCTGAATCAGTACAGATCAATGAATGCACTCTGTTTTTTGTTGTCAATCCAGATGATTCGCAGTTAGATCCAGAAAATGCGCGATATATAATGACTTTTACAGAGTGTGTCGCAGATTCTGTATCGCAACGAGCAAGCTGCTTATCCGATGCGCAGGTCCTGAAGAAAAAATGTATTGTCACCGTCCTTGTCGCGAAATTCGACAATTTAATTGATAGAAGCAATAGTCAAGAAAACTTGACGAAAACGACTTTTGATGACTGGAAGATTATTTATGAGAATGAGGCCAGGCTTGTTGTGGCGGCTGAGTTTAATCTCAACTCGTTTTTAGAGGGCATTAGCGATGCAAAAGACTCAAGTTTTGAAGCCAAATGTGCCGAGGATTGGCTGTCTGGTGTCAGTGACGTTTCCGGCCATGAGGTCGGCCATCAATCGCTAGAGTGTTTACGTAGCACGCGCGATAGGATGCCGCGGTTTTCTGTTTCAAGAAGACAAAGAACAGTCGATCTTCCTGTAGATGCCTATCCCGAAAATCCAAAGCCGAGGGACTACAAGTTGGCGAGACGCGATCTTGCGCATGCTTTTAAGCGTGCTGGGGTAGCGCCGGGGAGCTATGAATTAGAAGAAGCCAAGAGAGTCATTGATCCAGTAAGAGACCAGTTCAGAAGTGAGATACATGCATCTATTTCCAGCATGCCTCGAATGGCGTTGGTGCGATTCTGTTTAGAGCAGTTTGAGGCGCAAATCGCCGAATATGATACAGGCCTTACAAGATTGGAGATCAGCACCTCTCACGAAGTTGAATTTGATCGAGCCCAAGAATGGGTCAAAATTCACAGTGAATTTTTGAGACAATCAAGGAATACTCGTTACCTTATCGAATGTGCTCTATCTATGGAGGGAGGCGGCTCTGGCGAGATTGATGCAGATGCTGCTGTTCGATTGCTTGCAAGAATTGATTGGATGATCGTTCTATATGACGCCAGCGATAGCATTCACAATGATGTGAATGCTGGCGGTATCGATATTGATTCAGAGTATGTGCCACAAGTCTTTTATCTTAAAGAAGATGGTGACGATGGTGGTTATCAGGAGGAAACTGGCCGTCATGCTTTGGGTTATGGGATTGTCTCTGAAGATGAGTATGAAAAATTGAATGAGCAAGAGCAGCGTGATCTCAATGCTGCGTTTAAAGAAGATGTTGGCTTTGAGATAAATCAGCTACTTCAGCTATTGAGCATTGCAAAACAATGGCATTCAATTCAGGGGCGTGACGATATGAGGTTGTCATACTCGGCGCCAATTGGCGAGATCATTAAGGTTGCGATCAATAACTTTGATGGCTTGAGCGAAAGCGTTGCGGAAAAAATTGTTGAATTTCTTACGATAAAGCCGGACAAGATTCGTTTGCTTGCTGGGAAAGGAAAGCCGGAAGGTGATGTGCCGATCTGGGAGCATCGGAAACGCATTCATCGTTTGACAATCCGGCCCTTCATTCCCTTAGAGGATGGGAGTTTACTTTGGGGCGCGGGCTCTGCCGATAGAGCGTTTAGGATATGGGTGGGCACTCTATCAGGGGGCTACCTTCCTTCGGATTTTGCTTGGCCTTCAGTGATCTCGGTTGCCGAAAAAATTAAGAATCGTATTGAGCTTGAAATCGAAGATAAAGCTGGTGCGATCTGTAAGCGGTTCACTAGCTACTACGAAACTGGTTTAGATTTGAAGTCGCGTTTCCCAAAAGAGATTCGAGATGAAATTGGCGATTACGATGTACTTGCGTTTTGGCCCGCGTTCAATCGATGGGTCATGATCGAGTGCAAGTACAATAAGCCGCCTTATGCTTTGAAGGACGCACGTCGCCTTCGAGAGCAAATGTTCGATCCTAAAGGTCAGCATTCAAAAATTGTGCGTCGTAGAAAGTTCCTAGAAGAAAATCATACGAAATTGAGAATGTTGCTTGGTTGGCCTGAGCCCGCTGATGCTCCACTCAGAATCGATGATTTGTATGTGAGCCCGCACCTCTACTATTGGATGCGTAATCCTCCTTATTCGGTTACGACGCAGTTTGTGAAGCTCGGCGCGCTCGATACTTGGCTCAGAGATAGTCTTTCAGAGTAGAAGTGTAAACATGTGCTGTTCCCGCTAACCCCGCTCCGGCGGGGTTTTTTTCTGGAGGTTCCATGCAGATCAAACGCAACAACAACATCCTTCTTCGCGCGCTCGTCCGGCCCGCTTGAAACGAAGAAATCCAGCATTGCGCTGTTTCTCTTGCGGCGAATATTCCGAATCAATCAAAACCGCAGGCGATACGACGCCCCAACGCTCCACTGCGCATCATCGCCAGCGCTGGCGCCCTGAGCGTCGAGGCCCAAGATGCCGCGTTCGCCGATGGGGATTTGCGCGCTCAGGTTGATGCCGCCCCACGTGCGTTCCGCACTGTCGATCGGCGCCGCGAAGTCGTACAGACCGACGACGTGTCCTCGCGTGGCGGTCGGGCCCTCGTCCATCCGGTGCACCGCTTCAAGCGTCAGTTGCAACGACATGCGTCGCCACGCGCGTTCCGCCGACACGCCGAGCCGTGCGTGCTGGGTGTCGTCGGTCAGGCGGTCGTACGCCGCGGGGAAACCGCCTCCGGTTTCCGTATATGGATCGACGTCGGTTCGCATCCAGGTGTATGCGAGATAGGGCGTCCATGTCAGGCTTTCGGCATTCGTCGCGATGCGCCAGTCCACGCGCGCGTCGACGGCGCTCGTGCGCGCGTCCGGTCGCGCCTGCGACATATCGATCGCGCTGCCGTTGACGTAGCGTCTGCGCAGCGCGCCGTCGAACCATCCCCGCGAGACCGACACGTTGCCGCGCAGCGACGACGCGATCGGGAAGGACACCGATGCGTTCGCGAAGCGTCCATCGAGATCAGTGCGGCCACCGAGCAACCCATCCTGCCGCGTGCGCGTGCCGCCGACGCCGAAAGCGATGTGCGCATCGCCGACGTTCGCGCACGCACCGACCTGCGTTTGCGCGACGCGCTGGCCGCCGTGGAGATCGCCCGCGCGGGTGGAAAGCCATGCGCAGGGTCGAGCGGCGTCGCCATAATCGATCGCGTGCGACTGCGCGTCCCGTAACGCGAACCTGGTTTGATCGCGTACGCCGAGCGCAAGCCCGGCGGCGGATTCGGACAGGCCGGCGTTGAACGCATCGACATCCACGAGGATGCCGCTGCCCGAACGCGCCAGCCAGCCGCGATTATCCTCTGAGTAGCCCACCACGACGGACCCGTCCGCGCTGACGCCGGTGGCCGCGACCAGCCCAACACCTATCGTTTGTGTGTAACCGGACGCCGCGAGCCATTGTTCGATCGTCTGCGCCTGCGTCCCGGTCCAGCGCACCGCGCGAGATTCGGTGGCGTTGTAGCTGCCGCCCACGACGACGGAGCCGTCCGCGGACACCGCATTCGCAGTGGACTGCGTATGACCGGGCAGGAGATCGAGCAGGACCCAGCCGTTCGCGGGTCGCCAACGGGCCGCGCGACCATCCACGCCCCCGACGATGGTGCCGCCATCGTCGGAGATGGCCTGCGCTCGCGCCGCCGTGGCACCGGTCGGCAGGCCCAGGCCGACGAAGCCCAAGGACTCGGTCCAGCGGTAGGCCTGCGATACGCCCTGTAATCCGAAGCTTCCCCAGCCGACCACGATCGATCCATCGCCCGAGACGCCCGTCGCGACGCTCATGTTCGACCCCGGCATGAGGCCCAGCAACACGCTCCCGCCTGTTTGCGTCCAGCGGAACGGAGCCAGCGCATTCAGCGCGGTGACGAAGGCGCTGCCGACCACCACGCTGCCGTCGCGCGACACGCCGGTGGCGGTGCTGGACGTCGTCGCGGCGGGCGCGATGCCGACGACGCCCGTGGCCTGCGTCCAGCGGTAGGCGATGGGATTTGGCCCGAATCGGGAAGGATTGGATTGCGGCAGGCTATACGAACCCACGATGACCGATCCGTCGGCCGACGCGGCGTACGCTGCACTGACGATCGTTTGCGCGGGCATCGCCAGTGCGGTCGGCGTACTGCTGCCGTCGCGCCACACCATGGCGGAGAGGTTGCTTTCCCCCACCACGACCCGGCCGTTGCCGGAAATTCCCCAGGGCTTGCTGTAGAAGGTGCCGTTCGGCGGCGGCAGATCGGTCAGCCACAACGGAACGAAAGACTGCGCCGAGGCCGGCATCGCGAAGACGAGCGACGTTACTGCCAAAGAAATGGGTGCTTTGATCCAGTTCATCGCGGCAGTCTAAGGCAAGGCTGCGAAATCGCTGTGAAATGCAGAAGAACCTGTAGGGCGCATGCACCTACGAAAGCGTCGTAGGCAGGGTCGTCGACCCAGCATCGTCATCAAACTATCAAGCTGGGTGCGGAGCACCCAGCCTACAAAAATGCATCACGTTCCAACACATCATGGCGCATGACGCCTTCGGCTTATGCGCCTACGAAAGCGTCGTAAGCTGGGCCATCGGCCCAGCATCGTCATCAAAACTATCAAGCTGGGTGCGGAGCATCCAGCCTATGAAATCGCTCACGTCATCGCAGAGGGCCTCAAGGCCGCTCGCGAATTCAATGCCGCGTGTCCGTGTTCAGCCTGCGCTCTCGCCTGCGGTTTTCGTCGTGCGCAGATGCACTTTCGGTCGGGCGACGGTGGTGTCCGTATCCGTCGTTGCGGGCGGCGCGGGTTCGTCCGCGGACGATGTCGCGTCTTCCGGCATCGCGCTGGCTTTGGCGTCGCGTTTCTTCGCGTCTTTTTCTTCCTGCTTTTTCTTTTTCGCCAGTTCGCGCTGGCGTTTTTCGAACGAGTAATTGGGCTTGGCCAAAGGGGGGCTCCGTGTCGGGTCGTCGGTAGGTTCGAGGAGGGTTCGTCAGCGTTTCTTCGCGGGCGGGTTCGGTTTGTCTTCGGTGGCGGTCGCTTCGATCGCATCGGGGCCGATGCGATGCAGGGCGCGGGTGATGCCCAGCACTTCGATGGTGCCGCCGGCTTTGCGGAAGGCTTCGATGTCCGCGGCGATGGCTTCGTGGGTCATCGGGGTGCGGTCGTTGGCCTTGCGCGTCGAGAACAGGTGGCTGGTCTTCGACGGCGGAATGGCGGGCGTGGTGGGATCGGCGGATTGCGATTTGCTTGAACGTGGCATAAGCCTCTCCTTTCTCAGTAGAGTTGCAGCGGGATGCCGCGGGCGTTGCGGTCGCGATAATCGGCGCGCAATTCGCGGCAGTAGGGGCCGGACATCGTGAAGCGACGGCACACGTCCGGGCGGCTTTCGTAAATCGAGCAACGCATGTGCGCGGCATCGATCGCCACGCACCAGCCTTCTTCGTCGCGCGCCATGACGTGCAGTCCGGCTGCGGTGTGGGTGGTGTAGCGCGCGGGGATGCGGTCTTCCGGCTGCAGCACCACGGTGAGCCGGCAGCAGACGGCATCGCAGCGCGCGCACAGCGGCGCGTTCGCGGCGACGGGCGGGACGGCGGTTGAGACGCGCATCGTCATGCGTCGTCTCCGCGTCGGAAATGCAGCATGCGTCCGCGATGCGGCGGCAGGTCTTCGTCGTTCATCGGGCATCGTTCGGCGTGCAAATCGAAGCCTTGCGCCCCGAGCAAGCGGCCGAAACGCGCGCTGTTGCCGCGCCCGGGATCGGTGACCAGCACTTCGCTTTTCGGCAGGGCGTGACGTTCGATGATGCCGGCGATGAGTTCGGCGTGATCGCGTTCGTACAGCACGTCGCTGGCGATGACCACATCGAAGCGACCCAGCGCGGGCAGCGGTTGGTCCCAGCGCAATTGGCGGTAGTGCAGGGCGGGCAGCGCATTCTGCGCGGCGTTGTAGGCCAGAAACACCTCGGCCAGCGGATGCGCGTCGGTGGCCATCACGTCCGCGCCGCGGCGCTGCAGCACCAGGCTGGCGAGGCCGATACCGCAGCCCAATTCCAGAATGCGTTTGCCGGCGATGTCGAAGCGATGCATGGCCTGCGCCAATAATCGCCCCGCGGGCCAGAGTTGCCCGAACAGGCTCCATTGCGCCGACGAAATGCCGATCAGCGCGCTATGACCGTCGGGATCGGCGAATTGCTGGGTATCGCTGAGAACGCGCAGCCGATAGAGATGGCCGCCGATGGCATGTTCGATTCCGCGGACCCGGTAACCGGGCATGGGCGCTCCCGAAGGGGCGTCACCCCGGCGAAGGGGCGGTGACGCGTGGAGGGGGGGGCGCAGCGAGCGACGTTGGAATCGGTCGGACGGGACGCAAGAGGCGAGGCGATGCAGGCCCCATCCTACCGGAAACGCGGCGATTTATCCGATTTATGTGATTCATATCCGGTTATGCGGAGCGCGCTGTCAGGATCGCGGCATCGAGATCGCATCACGCGATCGCGCGCGCCCGTCAGGCCGCAACCCGACGCACGGCGACGAAAGTAGCGGCCATCCGTGCCGCGAAAGAGCGCATACTCGGGCGCCGAGCGGATCGTTCGTATGTCCTCGCATCACATCGCTTTGTTCACCTTCACCTTGGGCGGCACGGCGAGCATCGGCCCGCAGGCGTTGCGCGCGCTGTGGGCGAAAGTCAGCGGTATCGGCAACGTCAGCGTGGGGCGCAAGGAATCCTACGGCAGCAGTCGCCCTGTCTACACGCTGTACGCGCCGCAGAGCCTGGGCAATCTTCAGGACGTGGAACTGCGTTTGCGCCGCGCGCTGGAAGATGCGCATCTGCATGCGTCGGTGACGGCCTTGCATTGAGCCGCGGCGGCGGCGTTACATCGGCCGCACCTCGGCGGCCCCTCGACGACAGCCCCTCGACGACGGCCCCTCAACGACGTTTACCTCACCCCGACTTCGCGATCGATCACCGCCACCGTGCGGCGATACAGTTCGTCGGCGTTGTCGGGCGTATCGGCGATGCTGACCAGACTGAGCTTGCCGAATTCGCTCAGCGCACCGATCAGATTGAACACCACGCCCTGTTGGCGCGTGGGTTCGAAGTGCAGACGGTGTTCGACGATCAGATCGACCAGATCGTCGGGCGTGAGCCGGCGGTATTCCGGGCGGCACAGGTTGTCGGTGGCGCGATACACGCGCTGTTGGCCGGTGGGCGTGAGGAATTCGCAGCGCTCGGCGTCGTAGCGGCCGTCGGTGAGGAACTGCAGCATCTGGAACGGCAGCGTGGTACCGCCTTTGCGCAGATTGATCTCGATGGCGTAATGCGTCCAGTCGTCGCCGTCGCGCACGGTCACGAAATCGACGCTGAAACGGCCGAGCACACCGTAGCCGCGCAGCGCATCGCCGATGCGCGCGCCCGCGGCCTGCAGCGAAGCGCGATAGCGCGCATCGGCCGGGAAGGTGCTGCCGAGAAACACCTGGCCGCTCGGTCCGCCGAGCAATTGATCGTGCGTGGAGATGATTTCCAGCGCGCCCAGCGCGTTGATGCGCATCTGCACCGAAGGCGAGCGTTTGTCGTCGCCGTCGATCCAGGCTTCGACGATGCCGCCCATGTCGGCGAATTTCGCGAGATAGCGTTCGGCCGACAGGCCCTGCGCTTCGGGTTTCAAGCGCAGCGGCAGTTGCGCTTCGATCGTCGCGGCGTCGATGTCGGTGGCGTCGTCGGTGTAATCGAAGACCGCATTGCCTTCGCCCGAAAAACCTTCTTCGAGTTTCGTCACTGCGCGGCGCAGGCGCGGATTGCGCTGCTTCAACGCGGCCAAAGCGGCGTACAGCGCGGGCAGATCGCGCAGATGCTCGGCGCCATCCGGAAGGATCGCACCGGCCTCACGAAACGCGCGACGACCGCCGCTCTTGCTGCCGAGCCAGCCCAAAGCGGGGTCGCAGGCGTACAGCGGGATGCCGAGTTGTACTGCGAGCGCGACTTCGTCGTCGGTGGCGTTGAAGCAACTTAAATGCGCGGTGGCCGGGTCGGCGATGGCGTCGCGGATGCGTTGCAGCAATCGCGGCCGGTCGAGAATTTTCGCGGTGAGCGAGCGTGCGCTGGTGTCGTACGCGGACAGCAGCGTGAGCCGCCGCCGCGCATGACCGCTGGGCACGCCGGACAGCAAACTGAGGTAGTAATCGATCACCACCGGATCGATCGGCGCGCTGGTCACGTATACCACGCGCGTGCGCGGCAGGCGCAGCAGCATCAGCATGCTCAACTGCCGCTCTTCGTAATGCGAGACGCCGACGATATGCGACAGCGTTTCCTGATCCAGACTCAAACCCGGAATCACCACCACGGTGCGCTCGGCCAGCGGGTCGGCGTAGACCTCGCGGAACATCGGGTCGAGCCGCGTTTGCAGCGCGAGGAAGCGGTCGCGGACGGTTTCGGGCGTTGGCGGGTCGTCGCGCATCGAGCTCCTCTCCTGTCGGTCCATGATCGGCGCTAGGCCGTGGCCGCTTCGTAACGCCGATACAAGGCCGGCTCGTCGAGCAAGGGCGAGAGCCGTCGCACGATCAGATCGACCCACTGCGCGCGTTGCGCGTCGTCGTCGAGTACGTCCTGTCGCAGTTCGATCAGCAGATGCGGCAGACCGTAAGTTTCGGCGTGTTCGGCGATGGTGTAGCCGAAACCGACGCGGCCGGAATACGGCTCGTTATCGCCGACATCGATGCCGTCGAGCTCGCGCAGCGCGCGGATGAAGGGCACCGCCATCCGGCCGTCTTCGTTCCACAGCACCGCGATCGGCCAACGCCGACGCACGCCGCCGAGTTCCGGCGCGAAGCTGTGGATCGAAATCAGCGCCGGGCAGCCGCCCGCGGCCATGCGCGCATGCAGCCACTCGGAAATGGCGCGATGGTAGGGCTGATGGATCTGCCGCCAGCGCTGCCGACGAGCGGCTTCGCTGAGGTCGCGATTGCCCGGCACCAAAGTGCCGTCGCTGACCGCGGGGCAGAGTGTGGGATCGTCGTATTCGCGATTGGCATCGACGACCAAGCGCGAATAGCCGTGCAGGAA
>JAGNNB010000273.1 GCA_017990865.1 Lysobacteraceae bacterium | reverse complement strand
GGTGTTGTTGCCTTTCTTTGCGGCGGGCAGTTAGTATAACGTTCGTTATAACTCGGCATCGGTCGCGACTATGAAGCTCAAAATCACCACCATCGGCAATTCCTCCGGGGTCATCCTGCCCAAGGAACTGCTGGCCCGCCTGCGCCTGGAAAAGGGCGACGAACTGTACGCGCTCGAAACCCCGGCCGGCATCGTGCTTACCACCTACGACCCGGAACTCGCCGCGCAGATGGACGTGGCCGAGCAGGTGATGCGCGAAGACCGCCAGGTGCTGCACAAGCTGGCGCAGTGAGGCGGTCATGATCGTCTGGATCAGCAAAGCGCTCGCCCTGGCCATTCACGACCGGCAACTGGCCGAACACGGCGGCGGCACCGGCGTGCGCGAGGAATCGCTGTTGGACTCCGCCCTCGCCCGTCCGCAGCAGTTGTTCGCCTACGGCGACCCGCCGCCGGACATCGCCGCGCTCGCCGCCAGCCTCGCGTTCGGGCTGGCGCGCAATCACCCGTTCGTGGACGGCAACAAACGCACCGCGCATGTCTGCTACCGCGTGTTTCTCGCGCTCAACGACAGCGAATTGGTCGCGTCGCAGGAAGAGAAATACATCGCGATGCTGCGCCTCGCCGAAGGCAGCCTCGGCGAAGCCGAATTCGCCGAGTGGTTACGCAAGCATCTGGTGTTGAAGACCGAGACCCGCGTGAACGAACCGAAGGCGACCTACGAAAAGTAAGCCGCTTCGCCTCAGCCCTCGCCGTCCGCGCTTTTCGCGAGTCGCAACACGCGGTCGCCGCGATCGAAACCCGATTCGTACAGCACCAACCCCTGCGCAGCGCGCAACAGCGCGATCGCGATCCCCGCGCGCTGCGGATCGACCGACCCGAACGCATCGGTCACGGTCTCGAAACGGCCGCGACCATCGTTGCGTAACCACTGCGCGCCCGCGCCGATGGTGCCAAGCAGCAGATCCGCATCGCGGTCGCCGTCCATATCCTCGAATTGCGCGTCGAGCGCGGACTGCGCCAGCGCCGGCAATCTCGCAGCGGTGTCGTCGCGGAAACGCCCGCCGTCGTTGATCAACAAACGGCTGCGCGCGATGCCCGGCATTTGGAAATTCACGTTCGCGAAGATCACATCCGCATCGCCGTCGCCGTCCACGTCGGCGAACGCGACTTTGCGCGTTTCTTCCGGTGCGCTCGGCGCGGGCAAGCGCGCGTCGGTTTCGTCGACGAAGGATGTTCCCGTGTTGATGTAGAGGCGATTGCGCCCGCCTTTCGCCGGTTCGTTGCCGGCGATCAAATCCAGATCGCCGTCGCCGTCGATATCCACCAACTTCAAATCCTGGGTGACATCGATCACTTCCGGCATCCACGTTGCGCTCGCGTCCTCGAAGCGGCCCTTGCCGTCGTTGCGCAGCACCAACTCGCGCGCGGCGTTGCGCGAAAGAATCACGTCGATATCGCCGTCGCCGTCGATATCGCCCGCGATGCCGGCATTGGATTCGGTCTTGGTCGGCAACGAATGCGGGCTGGCGACGAACGCGCCGTGGCCGTCGTTGAGCACGTACTCGTTGTCCGCGGTGTCTTCGCTGGGAAAGATCGCATCCAGGTCGCCGTCGCCATCGAAATCGGCCAGCACCGCGTCTTCGGAATCCTCCTGACCCACCGGCAGTGCGCCCTCGGCCAGCGCGTAGCGGCCGCCGTCGTTGCGCAGCAAGACATTCGCTTCGAATTCCTTGGCGAGAAACAGATCCAGATCGCCGTCGCCGTCGGCATCACCTTGCGCGATGTCCATCGTGCGGCCTTTGCCCGCACCGTCGGGCAACCAGCGCGCGCTGTCGTTCGTCGCGGGGAACGCGCGCAGGCCCGTCATCGGCGCCATCCACGCATCCAAAGCCACTGCGACGGTTTCGCTATAAATCGCGCCGGGTTTACCGAACCCGATGAACGCCGCGCGTTCGTTGGCGAAACCCATCATGCCGTGATCCGCGTTCGGCACTTCCACAGCGCGCCCTGTGCCGGGCCGAAGTGCATTCACGCGATCGGCGATCGCGCGATGATCCGCGGCGCTGGACACGTAATCGCCCGCGCCGTGCATCGCCAGCACCGCGGTGTCGGCCTTCGCCCACATCGCCGGCATATCGATCGCGTTCAACTGATGCCAGAACGGCAACGCGCGACCGAAATAAACGCCGTCCTGGAACATCTCGTTCATCGCGTCGCTCAGCTCGGGATAGTCCGCGCGAATCTGCTCGGGCGTGCGCTTTTCGTCGAAGAACAACTTCGAAATCCGCGTCTTTTGCGCCACCGCCGATTCCAGCGTCGCGCCTTCTATCCCCGCCAACCTGTACTGCCTGCGCGCGTTCTCCAATTCGTAGTCGTACCACCCTTGGTAAGCCGTGCCGTACACCGCCAAGCCGCGCAGTTTGAAATCCGCCGCCAACATCGGCCCCCACACGCCGCCCATGCTGTGCCCGAACACGAACACGCGCGACGCGTCCACGTCCTTGCGCGCCAGCAGCGCCTTCAACGCCGCGCGATACCCTTCGTATTCGCGCAGGAAATCCACCGACGTCCCCGGCCCGCCTTCGCTATCGCCCACGCCGGGTTTGTCCACGCGATAAGTGATGTAACCGGCCTGCGCGAACGGCTGCAGAAAGCGCGAATACGGATGCGGCTCGGCCAACACCGTGTCCATCGTGCTCAGCGCCACGCCCTGCACGTAGAACAGCACCGGATATTTGCCTTTCGGCGACGGCGACGTGGGCACCGACAGCATCGTGCGCAGACGCGCGCGATCGTTCGCATCGCCGATCGACACCTCGCCGTATTCCACGCGATACCCCGGACCGCCCGGATCGCGCAAACGCTCGCCCATCGTGCCGCGCAGCACGATGTCCTGCTCACCGCGGCGCACCTTCACCACGATCGGCGCACCACTGCGGCTCGTCGCCAACCACGCCAACACCTCAGCGATCGACGCCACCGGCGCATCGTTCAACGCCAACAAGCGATCGCCCGCCTGCACGCCCACCGCCAACGCGGTACTGCCCGGCAACACGCCCTGCACCAACACGCCCGCGCCTTCCGGCGCATTCGCCAACTGCACCCCCAACGCCGCGCGCCGCGGCAACGCCTCCGCCGCATGCGACGGCGCGATACCCACCCACCACAGCGGCATCGCGACCGCCGCACTCAACACACACACGCGCACCCACCGCGTCATCGCACCGGACATGATCGTCTCCCCGAAATCTAAGGCGACGCTACGCGCATGCGCGCCGCTCGCCATGGTGCGGAAGTCATGCGCGGGCGCGGACGGAAGTCATGGGTGCGACGACAACAACGCCGCAATCAACGGTGCCTGCCTTATCCCCGCAACGCGGGGATAAGGTGGCCGAAGGCCGGATGAGGGGCTCTATCGGTTCATGCCGCCGCTCCAGAACGCGTCCATATGCGGTCGACTTGCGATTTGATGGTGCCGGTGATCATTTTTTCGCCACGGTATTGGGATCGGTGAAACATCCAGAACTACGGAGTCATTCTTCGCCCGCGAGAAACCACACCGGCTTCAACGGAAAACGCCTGCGCGCCGCATCGGCGAGCTTGGCGTAATGAGCGATCCACAGTTCGACGAGCTTAGCGGTGTCGAGCAACGTGATGCGACGGTTGGATTGTCGAGCTTCATTGTCGGCATCGCGGGTGAAGCCCGAAAGCGCCACGAACAGACCGACATCGTCGTCTCCGAGCACCGCCATGAAGCTGCGCAAGCCGGTCACGTCGATGCGCGACGAACCGGCATTGCGCTTGACCTGCACCTTGATGCGCGGCGGGCGCGAGCCGATGGGGTCGTTGTAGGCGACGATATCGACGCCGCCGTCCTTGCCCGGCTGCGCGACCCAACTGACGTGATAACCCATCGCGCGCAGTAGTTCGGCCACCAATTCCTGAAACTCATAGGCTGGCATCTGCGCCAGAAACTCTCCGATCTCTTTCCAAGCCATCTCTTCGGCTTGCTCGAGCGTGATGACGGCCGAATTCTCGACCGCGTCATCGGCATCGATGTCCACCTCGCCCTGACGGTCAGGCTGAGCCTTACGCCACGCGCTGTAAAGCTTCCCGGAACGGCGATAGAAGGCTTCCGGGTCGCGGGTAGTTTCGAAGGCGGCACGCCCTTCGTCGCTCACCGTCCACGTACCTTTGTGCTTGATCAGCCAGCCGGCCTTGACCGCCGGCACAGTGCCGAAGCGGACGATACGCTCGAAACGTCGTCCTCCGGAATCGAAATCGCCCGACTCGTATTCGGTGAGCGTCACGGCACCTTCGAGCGCCTTGAGCGCATCGGCGGCGCGCATGCCTTCGGGCTGATCGATCAAAATCTTGAATAGGGTACGGACCAGCAGCCCAGTCCTTGCCTTCGTCACATCCGCCATGGGTCCCCCTCGGTTGGCCCAGGCACTTTACCCCCTGCTTCCCCATGGCTCAATGCGATGCCGCTTCCGCGATGGATTCCGACGAGTTCCTCGAAAAGTGGCACACTTCGAAAGGCGGGAGACAGGGGAACGATATGGAAGACGAACTGCGAGCGCTTCGCCCCAGCGATCGGAAGCGAGTGATGGACCTGGTGGAGGCCACCGGTATCGATGTTTCCGACTGGGCGGATTACAAAGGCCGCGCTCCGGCCGCGAATCCGAAATACTGCTACGAATGGGTCTACCGCGACGCTCGAACGACGACGGTATGCCTGTGGTACACGGACATTCATTACGGCGAGTTCGACCGCCTGCATTGCCGGCTGAATGCGTAAGCTCCCCCGTCAAGCGGACAGTACAAAAGTAGAGTTTCCGGCGTGGTGGTGACGGTAATCGGCCGGTGTCATGCCGGCGAGTGCGTCGTGGGGACGGTGCTCGTTGTAATCGATCAGGAATTGCCACGTCGCCTCGCGCAC
>JAGNNB010000272.1 GCA_017990865.1 Lysobacteraceae bacterium | reverse complement strand
AATCGACTTCGCGCTCAACGCCGCCAGACCTCCGGGTCCCACAGCATCGGCACCGCCTGCTTCAAACGGTCGATCCATCCTTCCAAGTCGGGATCGACCCACGGATATTCCACGGCGAACGGGGCCCATTCGATCTCCACGAAATTCTTCTCGAACACGTCTTCGAACGATGCATCGGACAGTGTTCCGCGCCAATACTCGCCTTTTTCTTCGCAGACGGCCGCGACCAAGCGGTCAAGCAATGGCTGCGGCAACGGATACCGCTCCGCCAACATCACCGCATCGTAAAGGTCTTTCCCCTGCGGATACATGTCGGTCAGCAGCCATAACAACTTCCAGGCCAGCGACAGTTCCGGCGACACCGCCGAAAGCGCGATCTCGCGATGATCCGATGTCGGGATCGACATCGGCATCGGCGGCTCCCACGGCGTTTCGCCGAAGACGAAGTCGCACTGCACTTTCAGTGGCGGCAGGCCGGCGATCGTGCCGATGAACGTCAAGCGCATGCCGTCGGCGCGTTCGTAGGTCCAGATCGGGTCGCGCGCGACCTGTTCGGGGTCGACCGTCGCCTCGCCCACTCGCCCTTGTTCGGTGAAGCGCTGGGCGATGTCGTTCAACATCGCTTCGGTTTCGTCGCAGGTCGATGTCCAGCCTGGGGTCAATATGACCCAATCGATGTCGCCCGGAGATCGCGCCTCGTCTCCGAGAAAAAGCGTGAGCAGCGCGCTGCCGCGCAGCATCACATGCTCTTTCCATCGAGACTCGGCGACGATGCGCATCGCGTGTTCCAGCAATGCCGTTCGCGCCGCCTGCCATCGGCGACGATCCTCATCGGACGCGAATGTCGGGTCGCCCTCGCGGTAACCGGCGGAATAATTGCGCAGCGCCGGGTCGAAGATAGCCGGGCCGCCCATCTGCGCCAATCGGTAGGCATGGGGATAATTCGAATCGGGCCGGTCGACGGGTCGATGCGCAGGAGCAAGCCGCTCTGCGGTCCGTTGCTGGAAGCGGCGCAGACGGCCGCGCGCCGTCTCTCGCGTTTTCGCGGGGCTCGGAAGCGCGCGTGTCGCATCGGGGGACTTCGAGGGTGTTAAGGGCTTCGGGGGCAGCGACGGCGCCGCGTCCGTCCGCGTTTTCGAATCGCGTCTCCACCAGCCGCCGAACCAGGATTTCATCGTGCGTCTCCCGGCAACCAGCCCGCGTCGATCGCGAGGTTGCTGTCGTACACCACATATTCGATCTCGGACGAGAGCACCTCGCGCACATGCGGCATCAGCGCATCCCGCAATGCCGCCTCATCGCGCGCGATGCCCTCGACGCCGCCATCGCGACGCCGCAGTGTCGCGAAGCGTTCCTGGCATCCATCCGCTCGCAGGCGCCGCGCATTACGCGACAGATGTCCGCCGTGCGTCATCACGAGCGCCGCGAGCGCTTCGATATCGGCACGCTCATCCAACAACAATTTGCAATGACACTCGAAATAGCGCTCGGGATGCGCACAGGAACCGCACTGCGGCACGTCTCGGTTCGTCGGCGCGGCTTCGATTTTCGTGCGCACGACATCGATGCACGCCGCGCGCAGATCGTCGGCAATGCCCGCAGCGGATCGCACTTGCGCTTCGAGCGCGCCGCGCGCGCGCCAACTCAGCATCGGCTGCGACGGCGACGCGCCTCGCGGCAGCACGATATGCGTGAATTTGATCCCGTGAGTCTGCGCGAAGCGGGCCGCACGATCGGTATCCCCTTCGATTCGCGCGGCGATAGTGAGGTGAATTTCGAATTCATCCTCGCGATCGCAGGATCGCTCGGACATCATGGGCCGCGACGCCGTCGCGAAACCCGTTGCCCGAGATCGGCAGTCGCCGCGATGCGCGGAATCGCCCGAGTTCGCATCGGGAACGCTC
The DNA here is from genome assembly GCA_017990865.1 of Lysobacteraceae bacterium. Taxonomy (GTDB): domain Bacteria; phylum Pseudomonadota; class Gammaproteobacteria; order Xanthomonadales; family Xanthomonadaceae; genus Lysobacter_I. Next base: position 3,065 of record JAGNNB010000272.1, on the reverse strand, counting down.
TAACCCACCTCTGCGCCCGCCGAAATCGCCTCCACGATCCGCGTGAACACCTCGTCCATCGAGCCTTCGCCGTCGACGACTTTCAATGTGCCGCGTTGGCGGTAGAAGTCGATCACCGGGGCGGTGACGTCGTTGTAGATGGTCAGTCGGTTGCGCACCGCTTCGGGGGTGTCGTCGGCGCGACCTTCGGCTTTGGCGCGGCCGGCGAGGCGCTCGACCAGTTTCTCGGTGTCCACGTCGAGCTGCACGGCGTGATCCATCGGCTGGCCGATGCGGGCGAGCAATTGGGTCAATGCGTCGGCCTGCGCGAGATTGCGCGGGTAGCCGTCGAGGATGAAACCGCCGGCCACGTCCGGGCGCGAGAGGCGGTCTTCGAGCATGCCGAGCAGGATCTCGTCGGACACCAAGTCGCCGCGCGCCATCACCGCTTTGGCCTGCAGACCCAGCGCGGAACCGGCGGCCACTTCGGCGCGCAGCAGGTCGCCGGTCGAGATGTGCGGCACTTGCAAGTGGTCTTTGAGTCGCACCGCTTGAGTGCCCTTGCCCGATCCGGGGGCGCCGAGGAGAACCAGTCGCATCGCATGCTCCGTCAAGAAGAGAGAAATCCGGGGGCTCCGGCGCCGAGGGCGGCCAGAAGCCATGACCTCCCCAGCTTAACCGGTCGCCGCGTTGCGCCCAACCCGTCTACGACCAAAATCGAACGGCTCGCCGTGCCGGTCCGATCGACGCGTCGAGGTTCCGGGCGTCGGGGGTCGGCGCGTCGCATATTCGCCGCTAGACTTTCGCCGCTAGACTGCTGCCCCACGGCCTCGACCGCTTCGTCGCGAACGAGCCGCCTTCCCCTCTCCTTGCGACCCGACACCCATGGCAACCGGAACCCTGCTCTACGCCCAATCCGGCGGCGTCACCGCCGTCATCAACGCCACCGCCTCGGCCGTGATCGCCGAAGCCCGCGCCGGCAAGATCAAAGTGTTGGCGGCGCGCAACGGCATCCTGGGTGCGCTGCGCGAAGACCTGATCGACACCTCGAAGGAATCGGTCGCTGCGATCCGCGCCTTGGCCCACACTCCGGGCGGCGCCTTCGGCTCATGCCGGGTCAAGCTCAAATCGCTGGAGCAGGACCGCGCGAAGTACGAGCGCCTGCTGGAAGTCTTCAAGGCGCATAACGTGCGCTACTTCCTCTACAACGGCGGCAACGATTCGGCCGACACCGCGTTGAAAGTCTCGAAATTGGCCGCCGAATACGGCTACCCGGTCACCTGCATCGGCGTGCCCAAGACCATCGACAACGACCTGGCCGTCACCGATTGCTGCCCGGGTTTCGGTTCGGCCGCGAAATACACCGCCGTCTCGGTGCGCGAAGCCGCGCTGGACGTGGCCGCGATGTCCGAAACCTCCACCAAAGTGTTCGTCTACGAAGCCATGGGCCGCCACGCCGGTTGGCTGGCCGCCGCCGCGGGTCTCGCCGGCAACGGCCCGGACGAAGCGCCGCATCTGATCCTGTTCCCCGAGCGCGCTTACGACGAAGCCGATTTCCTCGCCAACGTGAAGAAAGTGGTCGAACGCGTCGGCTACTGCGTCGTCGTCGCCTCCGAAGGCATCCACACCGCCGACGGCACCTTCGTCGCCGATGCCGGCGGCGGCAAGGACGCCTTCGGCCATACCCAATTGGGCGGCGTGGCCTCGTATCTGGCCGGCAAAGTCAAAGACGAACTCGGCTACAAAGTGCATTGGACGCTGCCGGATTATCTGCAGCGCTCGGCGCGTCATCTGGCCTCGAAGACCGACGTCGATCAAGCCATGGCGGCGGGCAAAGCCGCGGTGCAATTCGCGCTGAAGGGTTTGAACTCGACGATGCCGGTGATCAAGCGCGTCTCCGATGCGCCGTATCGCTGGAAGATCGAAGCCGCACCGCTGGAAAAAGTGGCGAATCACGAAAAGATCATGCCGCCGAACTTCCTGCGCAAAGACGGCTACGGCATCACCCCCGCCGCGCGCAAATACCTCGAACCGCTGATCCGCGGCGAAACTCCGCCGCCCTACGGCCGCGACGGCATTCCGAAATACGTGACCTTGAAGAACGTCGCGATCAAGAAGAAATTGCCGGCCTGGAAGGGCTGAGCCAGTCGTTTCGCTGCGTGGATGTGAAAAAAATTTGATATTCGTCGGAAGACGAACGCGTCGACGCGCGCGAAAGGTTCCGCGTCGACGCATGTGCCATAATTCGGCCCAAACAGGGGGATTTATGATGCCGACTCTATCTCGCGCGATGGCGATCTTTTCGCTTTCGCTCTGCGCGTTCGGCGCGCTCGGCCAAGACGCGCCACTGACCGCCGCATGTTGCACATTGGCGGACGGCACGATCGTCGAACTCGAAATCGCCGAACCGCTCAGCACCAAGACCGCGCAACGCGGGCAGCGTTTCAAACTTCGACTGGCGACGCCGCTTTACGCAGGCGAGACGCTGGTGCTTCCCGCGGGCATCGAAGGCGTCGGCGAAATCGTCCACGCCGACCGCGCGCGCGCCGCTGGCAAACCCGGCGAATTGTTGTTGGCCGCCCGCACGTTGAGCGGGCCCGATGGCGAGATCAAATTGCGCGGTTTCAAGTTCGGCGGCAGCGGCGAGAACCGCACCACGGCCGCATTCTGGATTCCGCTCGGCTTCTTCGTTCGCGGCGGTCAGGTCGAAGTGCCGGTCGGCGCGCGCGCCCACGCCAAATTGTCCGGAGCGCATGCGTTCTCGGGAGCCGCTGCGACAGCTTCCGTTCCGATGTCGCCCGGCGCGGCCGTCGTCGCTCCCTCTTCCCCCGACCCGGCGCGCGAAACCGCGCCGGCCAACGGTGGCGCGGATACGCCACAACCTCGCCCTTGATCCACGTCTACTCTTCAGTCTCTTTACAGGAATTCCCGCATGCATCGTTTCAAGAAAGCCGCTCTCGTCCTCGCGCTCTCGGGCGCCGCGTTCGCCACTCACGCGCAAGACGCCGCGACCGCTCCGGCCGAGCAAACCCAAACAGCGCCCGCAGCCGCTCAGCCGGCGCCCGCCGAAGCGCTCCCCGAAGGCA
>JAGNNB010000270.1 GCA_017990865.1 Lysobacteraceae bacterium | reverse complement strand
CCAGATCTACACGCATCTGGATTACCAGCACCTCGCGAAGGTGTACGACGGCGCGCACCCGCGGGCGAAGCGGAAATCCTGATCCCGCCGCGTAATCTCGCCGCGTAGAGCGGAGCGCAGCTCCGCTGTGGCGTTCCCGAAGAAGGTTCAGCGGGGCCTCGTTCCGCCGCACGGGTTTGGTTTTAGCGGAGCTTTGCTCCGCTCTACGTGGGTATTTTGAAGGTCAGCGGGGCCTCGCTCCGCCGCACGGGTGTGGGTTGTAGCGGAGCTTCGCTCCGCTCTACGACGACAGCGCGCATCCGCGGGCGAAGCGGAAATCGTGATCCCGCCGCGTAGAGCGGAGCGCAGCTCCGCTGTGGCGTCCCGAAGATGGTGTTTCGCTCCGCCGCGCGGGTGTGGGTTTCAGCGGAGCTTCGCTCCGCTCTACGTGGGCATTTTGAAGGTCGGCGGGGCCTCGCTCCGTCGCACGGGTGCGGGTTGTAGCGGAGCTTCGCTCCGCTCTACGGGCGATGCGCCCTGCCGTCGGTCACCCCTTGCCCGTCGCTGCGGCCGTCCCCACAACCCACGGAACGCTCAGGAGGCCGCATGGACCCCAGTCAGAATCCCAATGTATTCCACGCTACCACCATCGTGTCGGTGCGGCGCGAGGGCCGCGTCGTGGTGGCCGGCGACGGCCAGGTCACGCTCGGCCATACCGTGATGAAAGCCAACGCGCGCAAAGTGCGCCGGCTCGGCCGCGACGGTCAGGTGCTGGCCGGTTTCGCGGGCGCCGCGGCCGACGCCTTCACCTTGTTCGAGTTGTTCGAATCGAAACTGGAGAAACACGGCCAACTGCTGCGTGCGGCGGTCGAACTGGCGAAGGATTGGCGCACCGAGCGCCGCTTCGGCAAGCTCGAAGCCCTGCTCGCGGTGGCCGACAGCGAAACCTCGCTGATCGTCAGCGGCACCGGCGATGTCATCGAACCCGAAGACGGTCTTGTCGCCATCGGTTCCGGCGGCATGTACGCGCTCTCCGCAGCGCGCGCGCTGATGGCGCATACGCAACTCGACGCCCGCGCCATCGCCACCGAGGCACTGAACATCGCCGGCGACATCTGTATCTACACCAACCGCAATATCGTCGTCGAAGAACTCTGATCCGCTCTTGTGGAAGCGCCGGAAGGCGTGACCGATGTAGGAGCGCCGGAAGGCGCGACCGAAGTGCCGGATGGTCCGGATCGCGCCTTCCGGCGCTCCCACAAGGCAGCTTCACGAACTCTTTTTGATTCTATCGATTCACGGCCGCGCCTTCCGGCGCCCCAACGCGAAGACCCCGCAATGCCGAACAAGCCCGAATACGCCAGCAGCACCATGACCCCGCGCGAAATCGTGCAGGAACTCGATCGCCACATCATCGGCCAGGCGGCCGCCAAACGCGCGGTCGCCATCGCCCTGCGCAACCGTTGGCGGCGCATGCAGCTCGATCCGGCGCTGCGCAACGAAGTGATGCCGAAGAATATTTTGATGATCGGCCCCACCGGCGTCGGCAAAACCGAAATCGCGCGCCGTCTCGCCACGCTGGCGAACGCGCCGTTCGTGAAGGTCGAAGCCACGCGCTTCACCGAAGTGGGTTACGTCGGCAAGGACGTCGAACAGATCATCCGCGACCTGGCCGACACCGCGGTGAAGATGTATCGCGAGCAAGCCAAGACCCGCGTGCGTACGCAGGCCGAAGCGCGCGCCGAGGATCGCATTCTCGATGCGCTGTTGCCGCGCCGCCAGCCGACCGGCGGTTTCGGTTTCGGTGCGGACCCCGCGCAGGCTGCGCTCGATGTGAACAGCGGCGAGACCCGCGACCCCCAGGCCGATACCCGCGCGAAACTGCGCAAACAACTGCGCGCCGGCGAATTGGACGAACGCGAGATCGAAATCGAAACGGCGGTGAATGTCGGCGTCGACATCATGGCGCCGCCCGGCATGGAGGAGATGAGCCAGCAATTGCGGCAGATGTTCTCCAACATGTCCGGCGGCAAGACCCTCGCGCGCAAACTCAGCATCCGCGCCGCGCGCACGCAGTTGATCGACGAAGAAGCGGCCGCGCTGGTCAACGAAGACGAAATTCGCGAAGCCGCGATCGAAGCCTGCGAGCAGCACGGCATCGTGTTCATCGACGAGATCGACAAAGTTGCCAAGCGTTCCGAAGGCCACGGCGCCGACGTCAGCCGCGAGGGCGTGCAGCGCGACTTGCTGCCGCTGGTGGAAGGCTCCACCGTCAGCACCAAATACGGCGTCGTCAAAACGGACCACATCCTGTTCATCGCCAGCGGCGCGTTTCATCTGGCCAAACCGAGCGATTTGATTCCCGAAATGCAAGGCCGCTTTCCGATCCGGGTCGAACTCGATGCGCTGGGCAAGCAGGATTTCGTCCGCATCCTCACCGAACCCAAAGCCGCGCTGACCACGCAGTACGTGGAATTGCTCAAGACCGAGGGCGTCGGACTGCGCTTCGCGCCCGATGCGATCGAGCGCTTGGCCGAGATCGCCGCGACCGTGAACGAGCGCCAAGAGAACATCGGCGCGCGCCGGCTGCATACCGTGCTGGAGCGGCTGCTCGACACCCTGAGCTACGAAGCGCCGGATCGCGGCGGCGCCGAGGTCACGATCGACTGCGCCTACGTCGATGCGCATCTTGGCGACTTGGTTCAGGATCCCGATCTGTCTCGCTACATTCTCTGAGCTCAGCGGCCGCATGCGCCGCGCGCATGCGGCGCTTTGCGGGGCGGCATACCCGTCGCCCGCAGCGTGCGCACGCAAACGTTTTCTTGACCGTTCGTCGGCGGCCTTGACCCGATCTGCGAGTCTTTCGCGTTACTTATTCCACGCCACGGAATCGTTCGGCGCGTTCGTCATTCATGGCCGAAACGATGGACGAAACGTCAGCCTCGCCGTTCCGGGCGTATAGTCGATCCGCCCGCCACAAGGACGCACCCCCATGTCGGTCCCCAGGCTTCCCCTCGTGTTCGCAGCGCTCGGCCTCGCGGCCTGCGCGAACACCGCACCACCGTCCGGTTCCACCCAGGAGACACCCGCCATGACCACCGCTTCCGCCGCCGAGCAGACGTTCTCGCCTCGGCTCGACGCAGAACATGCTTTGCTGCGTTTGCTCGACCTGATCCGCGACAGCAAGACCGTCGCCGACATCACCCCCGATCGTCTGCAGAAGACCTTCGGCGTGCCCTTCGCCGAACATTCCGGCCGTCTCGGTTTCGCCGAACAGCTTTCGCGCGATTGGTGGTCGTCCTATGAGTGGGACCCCACGCGCGCCTACGGCCCGCAATTCGAATTCGCGTTCCGCCCGGCCCAACCGGATGCCTATCCGGCCGCCACCGACGTGTGCGCCGTGGATTTCGATCGCTTCGCCGCCGAGCTGCAGAAGCAAGGCTTCAAGCGCGAGACCTACCGCGCCGAGCACAACCGCGTGATCCACGACCGCTTCGAGCGCGAAGGCTTGACCGTCACGGTCTACACCCGCGGCGAATCGGACGATGCGCCGGAAAAAATCACGCACGCCTGCGTGCACATGGTCCACATTCACTGAACCCAACGTCGTCGATCCGGAGCGATTGAAACGCGCCGGTCGCAAAGAGGAATGCAACAATGCCATTGACTCGAGAAGCGCAGACGTTGGCCGATAACTTCACCGCCGGTTTGACCGCGGACCAACGCACCAATTTCAACAACTCGCTGCAGAATTCGCCGGCGCTAGTCACCCAAATCAACGCGGCGGTCGCTTCCGGCGATCTGCGCGGTTTCTCGCTGCTGCCCGCCGGCACGAACGCCGGTGGCCAGTACGACCCGACCGGCCGCACGATGCAACTGCCCGCGACGATCATGACCACGCCCAGCGGCGCGGGCGCGCGGTTCGATCCCGGCGAGCTCACCTACGTGATGGGCCACGAAATCCAGCATGCGATCAATCGCCCCACGGTCGCGACGGCGCTGACGACGTTCGACACCGAGGTCAATCGCATCGGCCAAAGCGCCCAGGTCGCGCACGATTACACAGCGCCTCTCGGCGCATTGTTGACCGCGAACCGTAACGACGAAGCGACCGCCAACATCGCCGGTTACAACGCGAACGTCAGCATGCTGCGCAGCGGAAACGGGAACCGCAACCCGACGTTGGAAGAAATCTACCGTTCCAACCCCGGGCGGATGCAGGATGTCATCACAGTCACGGCGGGAAGCCCCAGCACGTATGCGCTTCGCGACGGCTATACGCTCAACGCCGATATGACGATGACGCCCGCAACAGCCAACGCCAGAGGCGTGACGAATACCGAAGCGATGGGCCGCAACTACTACGATATGCCCGGCAGTCGCGCGGGACTTGGCCACAACGCCGACTCCAATTATCAAAACCTGTATGCGGCCAATCCGGTCAGCACCATCGCACGGGTCGAGCTGCTCAACGCCCCGCATCATGCGGCGAACGGCATCACGCCTCAATTGCGCTTGAACATGACCACGCTGGGCATCAACGAGGCGCAGTTGGAACGCAACGGTTTGGATTTCCAGGGCGACGGCACGCGGCAGCGGTTCTACGACACCAGCACCAACCCGGCGCGGCAAGGCAACCTGGATCACACCGCCACCACGCATCGGCATGTGCCGATTACCGCGCCGGATGCGCCGACGCCCGATCGCGCGCAAGCGCCGCAACAAACGGGGCAGCCCAATCACCCCGCGGTGCAGCAGGCGATGACCGCGCTCGAACGTTCGCCGAACATTCCGGCCGACGCGTTCGGTCAAGATCGCCTGCGCGTGGCGACCGGCGTGGCGCTGCACGCCGCGACCCAGGACGTGCGCCCCGACCACATCGTCTTCAACGACCGCCGCAGCGATCTGATCGCGGTACAGGGTTCGCTATCCGACCCCACCGCGCGTCTGTCCACGCCGCTGCCGGTCGCGCAGGCGATCACGACCGATCTGCCCACCGCGCAAC
>JAGNNB010000271.1 GCA_017990865.1 Lysobacteraceae bacterium | reverse complement strand
CAAACGATGGCCTACGGCTACGGCATGAACGCCACGCCGCTGCAGATCGCGCGCGCTTACGCCGCGCTGGGCAATGGCGACAAAGCGCTGCGCCCGACGTTCGTCAAAGGCGATATCGCCGAAGCCGAGGATGTGCTCGCGCCGCGCATCGCCGGCGATGTCATGAAGATGATGCAAACCGTGACCGAGCCCGGCGGCACCGCCACGCAAGCGGCGATCCTGGGCTATCACGTCGCCGGCAAGACCGGCACCGCGCGCATTTCGTACAACGGCACGTATTCGCGCCGCTACAACGCGTTCTTCGCCGGTTTGGTGCCGGTGGACAATCCGCGTTTCTCGATGGTGGTGGTGCTGAAGGATCCCGATCCTTCGCTCGCGTACACCGGCGGCCTGGTGTCCGCGCCGGTGTTCAAGAACGTGATGGAAGGCGCGCTGCGCTTGATGGACGTGCCGCCGGACGATATCGACTCGTGGTTGGTCGCGCAGCGCGGCGTCGACCGTACCCGCCCGCTCGCGAATCTTGCTCAACCGAACGTTGTGCAAACGAACGCCGCGCAGACGCCGGCAGCCGTTCCGCCGTCTGTCGTCGTTCGCGCCGCGCCCGTATCGCCGGCCGCTGCCGACGACGACGCGCTGCCGCAGGCCATCGATGCCGGAGGCGCACGATGAGTGGGGCGGTGAGCGAAACGACGATGCGCCGAATGCGTCTGGCCGATTTGCTGCCGGACGTCGTCGGCGTGCCGGAGACGCTGGAAATCTCGGGTCTCGTGCAGGACAGCCGCATGGTTCGTCCGGGCGACGCCTTCGTGGCGATCGCGCCGGCCGCGAACGGTCCATCCAGCACGCACAGCTTGAATTTCGTCGCGCAGGCGGTGAATGCCGGCGCATCGGTCGTGTTGTTCGAAGCGCCGCTGCCGGCCGGGATCGCGCTCCCGGATTCGCTGCCGGTACCCCTGATCGAAGTATCGAATCTGCGCGCGCGCCTCGGTGCGATGGCGAATCGTTTCTACGGCGAAGTCACGCGCGCGATGACGGTCGTCGGCGTCACCGGCACCAACGGCAAGACCTCGACCGTGCAATTGTTGGCGCAGGCGTGGACGCTGCGCGGCCGTTGCGCAGGCACCATCGGCACGCTCGGCGTCGGTTTGTATGGGCAAGCGGTGCCGACCGGGTTCACCACGCCGCTGGTGCTGCAATTGCATCGCGAACTCGCGCGTTTGCGCGACGAAGGCGCCGATGCGGTGGCGATGGAAGTCAGCTCGCACGCGCTCGAGCAAGGGCGCGTGGACGGCGTGCGCTTCGAGGTCGCGATCTTCACCAATTTGACCCGCGATCATCTCGATTATCACGGCACGATGGAGGCGTACGGCGAAGCGAAGGCGAAGCTGTTCGCGTGGCCGGAACTGTCGGCGGCCGCGATCAATCTGGACGATGATTTCGGCCGCACGCTGTACGCCGAACTGCCTGCGCATGTGCGCGGCATCGGTCTGAGTTCGCGCGGCGCGGCGAATGCGACGGTGCGCGCCGACGACATCGCGCTGGATCTGTCCGGTGTGCGCTTCACGCTACGCATCGGCGAAACCGTGCGACCGCTGCGCTCCGCCTTGCTCGGACGCTTCAATGTCGACAATTTGCTCGCCGTGGCCGGCGCGCTGCATGCCTTGGGCGAAACGCCGGAAGACATCGCCGCGACGCTGGCGGCGCTCGAACCGGTGAACGGCCGCATGAATCGCCTCGGCGGCGACGGTCGCCTGCCGCTGGTGGTGGTCGATTACGCGCATACGCCGGATGCATTGGAGCAAGCCTTGTCGAGCCTGCGCGCGCATGCGAGCGCTCGGCTGATTTGCGTCTTCGGCTGCGGCGGCGATCGCGATCGCGGCAAGCGTCCGCAAATGGCCGCGATCGCCGAAACCGGCGCCGATGTGGCCATCGTCACCGATGATAATCCGCGCACCGAAAGCGGTGATGCCATCGTCGCTGATATCCTTGCCGGTTTCAGCACGCCCGAACGCGCGATCGTCGAACGCGACCGCGGCGCGGCCATCGCGCGCGCGGTTTCGCTCGCCGATGCGCACGATATCGTCTTGATCGCCGGCAAAGGCCACGAGCCGTACCAAGAGATTCATGGCGTGCACTATCCGTTCGACGACGCCGCGACCGCGCGCAAGGCCTTGGAGGCGCGCGCATGAAGCCCTTGTCGCTGAAATGGATGGTGCAGATCGTCGGCGGTTGCTTGATCGCGACGAAGAACATCGGCGATGCCGCCGTGGACGCGATCGTCACCGATACGCGCAAGTTGAGCGCCGATGCTTCGGGCGCGCCGCTGTTCGTCGCGCTGGTGGGCGAGAATTTCGACGGTAACGATTACGTCGCCCGCGCCGCAGCGCTCGGCGCGCGCGCGGCCCTCGTGTCGCGTTACGCCGAAGACGCCGCCGCACTGCCGCAGATCGTGGTCGAGAACACCGAACTCGCCTTGGCGCGTCTCGCGACCGCGGTGCAACGCGCGCGGATGGTCAAAACCTTCGCGATCACCGGCAGCAACGGCAAGACCAGCGTCAAAGCGTTAACCACTGCGATCGCGGAGGCCGCGGCCGCCGCGCAGGGCGGACGCGCGTATTCCACGCCGGGGAATCGCAACAACGAGATCGGCCTGCCGCTGGCGGTGATCGATGCGCCGGATGACGCCGATTACGCCATCTACGAAATGGGCACGGGAAAACCGGGCGATATCGCCTATCTCACCGCGATCGCGCCGCCGGATGTGGCGCTGGTGAACAATGTCGCGCCCGCGCATCTGGAGCGAATGGGCAGCTTGCTCGAAGTCGCCAACACCAAGGCGGCGGTGTACGACGACCTGCGCGAAGGCGGCGTCGCCGCGATCAACGCCGACGATGCCTTCGCGCCGTATTTCGAAGCGCGCGCGATGGCGAAGCCTGGTCGCCGCGTGCTGCGTTTCGCGCTGGACGCGAATGCGGAGATCGGCGCGCGCGATATCGCGCTCGGCGAAGACGGCAGCCGTTTCGTGTTGACGATGCCCGAAGGCGAAGCGCAGGTCGCGCTGGCGATGCCGGGCCGTCATAACGTGCTCAATGCGCTCGCGGCGGCGGCGTTGGCGTCGGGCGCCGGCATCCCGCTCGCATCAATCGCCGAAGGTTTGAATGCGGCGCGTCCGGTGGCGGGGCGCATGAATCTGCATCGCCTCGCGAACGGTGCCACGCTGATCGACGACAGTTACAACGCCAATCCCGGTTCGCTGATCGCCGCGTTCGACACGCTGGCGAACAGCGGCGGCGAGCGTTGGCTGGCGCTGGGCGACATGCGCGAATTGGGCGCGGAGGCCGCGGTGCTGCACGCCGATGTCGGCCGTCGCGCGAAAGCGTCGGGTATCGCGCGTCTGTACGCGCTCGGCGAACTCAGTGCGTCCGCGGCGAACGCCTTTGGGGAAGGCGCGCGGACGTTCGACGACCATGCCGCATTGGCGGCGGCGCTGCGCGCGGATCTGTCCGCGGCGTCCGCGCCGCACGCGTTGCGCGTATTGGTCAAAGGCTCGCGCGGAAGCGCGATGGACGCAATCGTGAAAAGCATTCTCGCCGACGGCGCGCTCGCCGAACGCCGGGGTGGGGGAGACACGCATGCTGCTTGAACTCACGCGATGGCTGGAACAGTTGCAAAGCATGTTCGGCTTGTTCGGCTATCTCACGTTTCGCGGCATTCTCAGCGCCTTGACCGCGCTGACGCTATCGCTGTGGTGGGGGCCGGCGATCATCGCCAAACTCGCGCAGCTCAAGGGCGGCCAGCCCATCCGCAACGATGGTCCGCAGTCGCACCTCAAGAAGGCGGGCACGCCGACGATGGGCGGTGCCTTGATCCTGCTGACCGTCACCGCATCGGTGCTGTTGTGGGGCGATTTGCGTAATCGCTACGTGTGGACGGTACTGCTGGTGATGATCGCTTACGGCGCGATCGGCTGGTGGGACGACTGGATCAAGATCGTCAAGCGCGATCCGAACGGCATGCGTTCGCGCACCAAATACTTCCTGCAATCGATCTTCGGTCTCGCCGCCGGTTTGTTCCTGTACTACACCGCGGACGTGGACGCCGCCACCACGCTGTACATCCCGTTCTTCAAGAATGTCGCGTTGCCGCTGGCGGGCATGGGCGCGATTTTCTTCGTCGGCATCGCGTATTTCTGGATCGTCGGTTTCTCCAATGCGGTGAACCTTACCGATGGCCTGGACGGCCTCGCGATCATGCCGACCGTGTTGGTCGCCTGCGCGCTCGGCGTGTTCGCCTACGCCTCGGGCAATGCGGTGTTTTCCGAATATCTCGGCATTCCGAAAGTGCCGGGCGCGGGCGAGTTGGTGATCATCTGCGCGGCGATCGCGGGCGCGGGTTTGGGCTTTCTGTGGTTCAACACCTATCCGGCGATGGTGTTCATGGGCGACATCGGTGCGCTGGCGCTCGGCGCGGTGCTCGGCTGCGTCGCGGTGATCGTGCGCCAGGAACTCATTCTGGTGGTGATGGGCGGCATCTTCGTCATCGAAACGCTGTCGGTGATGATCCAGGTCGCGTCGTTCAAGCTCACCGGTAAGCGCGTGTTCCGAATGGCGCCGATCCACCATCATTTCGAATTGAAAGGCTGGCCGGAGCCGCGCGTGATCGTGCGCTTCTGGATCATCTCGGTGATCCTGGTGCTCGTCGGCCTCGCCACGTTGAAGGTACGTTGATGGCGAATTGGCTGCCCCTGCCGCGCTCGCTGCCGACCTTCCGCTTCGGCCAGCAAGCTACGCGCCTGGATGCGCTTCCCGGGCGTTACGACCCGTGGCTGCTCGGCGCGTCGATCGCGTTGGCGTGCCTGGGCGTGGTGATGGTCGCGTCCAGTTCGATCGCGATCGGCGTGGGCTTGGATGTCGGCCCTTACTTTTTCCTCGTCAAACACCTGATCTTCCTGGCGATGGGCGTCGCGCTCGCGGCGGTGCTGATG
>JAGNNB010000269.1 GCA_017990865.1 Lysobacteraceae bacterium | reverse complement strand
CGACGATTTCGGTACCGGCTATTCCTCGCTGGCCTATCTCAAACGCCTGCCGATCACCACGCTGAAGATCGACAAGGCCTTCATCAACGACCTGAGCCAGAACCCCGACGACGCTTCGATCACCACAACCGTCATCACCATGGCCCATTCGCTGGGCCTGAACGTGGTGGCCGAGGGCGTGGAAAGCGAGAGCCAGGTGCGGTTCCTCGGCCATTACCGCTGCGACGAAATCCAGGGCCACTGGCTGTCGCGGCCGATCGAAGCCCCGCATTGCCTTGAATTCATTCGCAATTGGGCGCCGACCGCCGCGGCGAGCATGCCGCAGACCGCCCTCCCGCCCAACCCGCCCGGCGCTTGACCCCCGCCGGCCGCCTGCCTATCGTGCCTGCATGGACCTCTCCGCCTCCGACGTGATCGCCCAGTTGCGCGCCCTCGACGCCCGCATCGACGCGCTGGTGCAGCGCAACCGGCGCATGGGCGAGGAGAACCGCACGCTGCGTCAACAACAGGAACAACTCGCCAACGACCGTTCGCAACTGCTCGCCAAAAACGAACAGGCGCGGGCGCGGGTGGAAGCGATGATCGCGCGCCTGAAGTCGTTGGAGCAGCACACGTGAGCAGCGAAGCGGTCAACATCCGCATTCTCGATCGCGAATACACCATCGGCGTCGCCGCCGAAGAACGCGACGAACTGATCGCCGCCGCGCGCATGCTCGACGCGAAGATGCGCGAAATCCGCAACGCCAACCGCATGGCCTCGGTCGATCGCGTCGCGGTGCTCGCCGCGTTGAATCTCGCGCACGATCTGCACCAACTGCGCCAAGAACACGAAGCGCGCGATCACGAGATCTCGCACGCGTTGCGCGAGCTGAACCGCAAGTTGGACTTGCTCGGCGCGGACTGAACGCTCGCCCGCGCGACGCGTGCGGCGATCGCGGTATCTTGCGTGGCATTTTGCGTGGTATCACTCGCGATTTTGGCGACACCCGCGCGGTATCGCAGCGACAAATGCCGCGATAATCGCCCAAAAAACGCCGAATCGTCGACGCATTCTTCGCCGCAAGCGACCGACATCGTCGTCTCGCCGTTCGCGACGACGACGATGCATCCGCGCAAGATCGGCCATCCATCACGCTCCGCGCATCACACCGACCGGCGGGCTTGCGCTCTCGACGCGCGCGCCTATACTGATCGCGCATCCTCTGCCGTGATCGACAGCGCGCGCAAACATTCGCCTTGTCCCTTAATTACGACCGCGGAGACGCAACGGCGCCCGGGCGCGCAAGTCCGCCATGCAGCGGAAAGCCCGATGGGCGACAAGCGTTTCCACTTGAACCCCGGGTTCAAGGTCGTTTCGCGAGCATCGTCATGGCGGAGGATGCATTTTCTTTTCCGCGCGCCTCGCGACGCGCAACGACACCCGCACCGCACGTGCGGTTTTTTTGTGCCGCGAAGACCGCAACGAGCACGACACGCAACGCAACGGCCGACGACGAACATCGATCCATGAACGACGACCGCGCCACCGTCCGCCATCGTTTGCGTCGCGAACTGCGCGAGCGTCGACGCGCGATCCCCGCCGCGCAACGCATCGCAGCCGCCGACGCCTTGGCGCAGCGCTTGCTCGCGCTGCCGTTCGCGCCGACCCACGGCCATGTCGCCGGCTACTGGGCGATGGACGGCGAAATCGCGCTGCACGTCTGGCAACTGCGCCTGCCCGCAGGCCTCACGTACTGCCTGCCGGTCTTGAGCGACGACGGCACGCTGCGCTTCGCGCCTTGGCGCGCGGGCGAGGCGCTGGTCGCGAACCGCTACGGCATTCCCGAACCCGCCGATCTGCGCGATGCGCGGCCGGCGGAGGCGATGACGATGATCGTGCTGCCGCTGGTCGGTTTCGACCCGCGCGGCCACCGCCTGGGCATGGGCGGCGGCTGGTACGATCGCAGCCTCGCCTTCCGGCGCGAACGCCCCGCCGCCCCGCCCTGGTTGGTCGGCGTTGGTTTCGCCGCGCAGCGCATCGACGCGCTGTCGCCGGAGCCCTGGGACGTCGCGCTCGACTCGATCTGCACCGACACCGACATCCATCTGCCCGCCGCGAGCGACGCATGAGCAAACGCTATTGGCTGATGAAATCCGAACCCGAGGATTTCTCCATCGACGATCTGGCCCGCGTCGGCGTCGAGCCGTGGACGGGCGTGCGCAATTACCAGGCGCGCAATTTCATGCGCAGCATGAAGATCGGCGACGGCGTGTTGTTCTACCACTCCAACGCCGATGTGCCGGGCGTGTACGGCATCGCCGAGGTCGCCTCCGCGGCGTATCCCGACCCGACCCAGTTCGAGCGCAAGTCCAAATACTTCGACGAAAAATCCAAACGCGAAGAACCGCGCTGGGATCTGGTCGACGTGCGCTACGTGCGCACGCTCGAACGCGCGATCACGCTCGATGCGATTCGCACGCAAGCCGATGCGCTGGGCGAAGACTTCGCGCTGATTCGCAAAGGCAATCGCCTCTCGGTGCTGCCGGTGACGGCGGCGCAGTGGAAGGTCTTGCTGGCGCTGGAGAGCCGGGAATAGGGAATCGGGAATGGGGAATCGTCAAAAGCGGTTCTCGTCGCCCTCGCCCACCCATTCGCTTTTCGCTTTTACCGATTCCCCATTCCCCATTCCCGATTCCCAATTTCAGATCACCGCCATGTCCGAAGCGAAAAAACGCGCCGCCGAAAAAGCCCTGCAGTACGTCGAAGACGGCATGATCGTCGGCGTCGGCACCGGGTCCACCGTCGCCTATTTCATCGACGGCCTCGCCCAGTTTCGCGACCGCATTCAAGGCGCGGTATCGAGTTCCGAGCAAAGCACCGCACGGCTGCGCGCGCACGGCATCGAGGTGCTCGATCTCAACAACGCCGGCACGCTGGCGCTGTACGTGGATGGCGCCGACGAATGCGACCCGCACAAGCGTTTGATCAAAGGCGGCGGCGCGGCGCTCACGCGCGAAAAAATCATCGCCGAAGCCAGCAAAGTCTTCGTGTGCATCGTCGACCCCAGCAAGCGCGTGCCGATCCTGGGCAAATTCCCGCTGCCGGTCGAAGTGATTCCGATGGCGCGCAGTCTGGTCGCGCGCGAAATCCTGCGTATGACCGGCGGGCAACCGGTGTGGCGCGACGGCGTCGTCACCGACAACGGCAACTGGATTCTGGACATCCACAATCTATCGATCGTCGATCCGGTGACGATGGAGCGCGAGTTGAATCAGATTCCGGGCGTGGTCAGCGTCGGTCTGTTCGCGCGCCGTCCCGCGGATGTGGTGATCGTCGGCGGCGAACCGCCGACGGTGCTGTAACGCCGATCGCGCGACCAACGCAAGCTCAATCCAAAACACGTACCCTCTACGAACTCTCTAAGAACTCTATACGAGCACGATACGAGCCCGACACGCGCGCGTATCGTCCGAGCCGCCATGTCCGCCGTCGTCCTCTCGCCCTATTCCAACTATTGGCCGCAGAATTTCGAGCGCATCCGCGCCGAGGTGCTCGGCGTTTTCGATGACGCGGCCGTCGACGACGAGCCGGTGAATCTCCAGCACATCGGCAGCACGTCCGTACCCGGTCTGTGCGCGAAGCCGGTGATCGACGTGTTGCTGGGCGCGGCCAGTCTCGCGCAGATCGAAGCGAAGATCGCGGCGCTGGACGCGCTCGGTTATGGCTACGTCGCGAAATACGAGCGCGAACTGCCGATGCGCCGCTATTTCGTGCGCGACGCCGAAGGCGAACGCCTCCGCGTGCATCTGCACGGCGTGGTCCTCGGTTCGCCGATCTGGCGCGAACATCTCGCCTTCCGCGACGCGCTACGCATCGACCCGGCCCTACGCGACCGCTACGCGGCGCTGAAAACCGAACTCGTCCAGCGCCATGCCGGCGACAAAGCGGCCTACACCGACGCGAAAGCGCCGTTCATCCGAGCCATCATGGACGCCGCCCTCGCCGCGACCCCCGCAACCCCTTGATTCCATAAACGTAGAGCGGAGCAAAGCTCCGCTAAACATCCCTCCGAAGACATGACAGCGGAGCTTCGCTCCGCTCTACAGCGCCGCTCCGGCGAGGCTGCAGCGGAGCTTCGCTCCGCTCTACGCGTCGCTGGCAGGTGGTGCCATAATCCGCTTCCCGGTCGGCGAAACCGGGTCGAATTCCGTTCCATGTCCGCACGCTCGTTGGGGCGAACGTGCCGCAGCCTTTCTGCGACCGCCCATGACCCTGCGCTGCCTCTTCGTCGACTTCAATTCCTACTTCGCGTCCGTCGAACAACAGGACGACGTGCGTCTGCGCGGCCGCCCCGTCGGCGTGGTGCCGGTGATGGCGGAAACCACCTGCTGCATCGCCGCCAGCTACGAAGCCAAAGCCTTCGGCGTGACGACCGGTACGCCGGTGTGGGAAGCGCGGCAGAAATGCCCGGGCATCGTGCTGCTGCAGGCGCGACCCGCACGCTACGTCGAAGTCCATCACGCACTGATGAACGCGATCGGAGACTGCATCCCGCACGGCCGCGCCGAATCCATCGACGAAGTGCCGTGCTGGTTGATCGGCCGCGAACGCAAGCGCGAAAACGCCGAAGCCATCGCCGGCAACATCAAAGCCACCCTGCTCGACCGCGGCTTCGATGCGATCCGTTGCTCGATCGGCATCGCGCCGAATAAATTTCTGGCGAAGACCGCGTCGGATATGCAGAAGCCCGACGGACTCACCGTCATCGAGCAGAGCGACCTGCCGCACAAACTGCATCCGCTGGAACTGCGCGACTTCTGCGGCATCGGCCCGTCGATGGAGCGACGGCTGCATCGCGCCGGCATTCGCACCGTCGAACAACTCTGCGCCGCCGGCCGCGAGCGACTGCGCGCCGCCTGGGGCAGCGTCGAAGGCGAACGTTATTGGCTGCAGTTGCGCGGCTTCGAACTGCCGGAGCGCAAACCCGTGCGCGGCTCGGTCGGTCATTCGCATGTGCTCGGTCCGGAATTGCGCAGCTACGAAGG
>JAGNNB010000268.1 GCA_017990865.1 Lysobacteraceae bacterium | reverse complement strand
GCTCGCCTTCGACGGCATGCCGAGCTACAACCAGAACCTCTATACCTGGTTCGACATCGGCGGCTACAGCGCGCACGTCGGCTTTCTGGTCGATCGCCTGACCGCGATGATGATGGTCGTGGTCACTTTCGTGTCGCTGATGGTGCACATCTACACCATCGGCTACATGCACGAGGATCCGGGTTACCAGCGTTTCTTCAGCTACATCGCGCTGTTCACCTTCTCGATGCTGATGCTGGTCATGAGCAACAACTTCCTGCAGCTGTTCTTCGGCTGGGAAGCGGTGGGCCTGGTCTCGTACCTGCTGATCGGATTCTGGTTCAAGAAGCCGAGCGCGGTGTTCGCGAACATGAAGGCCTTCCTCGTGAACCGTGTCGGCGACTTCGGTTTCCTGCTCGGCATCGCCGGCGTGCTGATGTATTTCGGCACGCTCGATTACGCCACCGTGTTCGCGAACAAGATGGCGATCGAGGGCAAGACCATCGAACTCGTCGCCGGCCATGCCTGGGCGGTGCCGACGGTGATCTGCATCCTGCTGTTCATCGGCGCGATGGGCAAATCGGCGCAGGTGCCGCTGCATGTGTGGCTGCCGGACTCGATGGAAGGCCCGACGCCGATTTCGGCGCTGATCCATGCCGCGACGATGGTGACCGCCGGCATCTTCATGGTGGCGCGCATGTCGCCGCTGTTCGAGATGTCGGACACGGCGCTGGCGACGATCGCGGTCATCGGCGCCACCACGGCCTTCTTCACCGGGCTGATCGGCCTGGTGCAGAACGACATCAAGCGCGTCGTGGCCTACTCGACCTTGTCGCAACTCGGTTACATGACGGTGGCGCTGGGCGTCTCGGCGTATTCGGCGGCGGTGTTCCACCTGATGACACACGCGTTCTTCAAGGCGTTGCTGTTCCTCGGTGCGGGTTCGGTGATCATCGCCATGCATCACGAACAGGACATGCGCCGCATGGGCGGTCTGCGCAAGTACATGCCGATCACCTGGATCACCGCCTGGATCGGCACGCTGGCTCTGGTCGGCACGCCGCTGTTTTCGGGCTTCTATTCGAAGGATGCGATCATCGTCGCGGCGCAGTCGGCAGCGCATGATGGCGGCGCCGCTTTCCGGTATGCCTACTACGCCGTGTTGTTCGGCGTGTTCGTGACCTCGCTGTATTCGTTCCGCCTGCTGTATCTGACTTTCCATGGCAAGGAGCGCTTCGTGGTCGGCGAACACCACGGCGACGCGCATCACGACGATCATGGCGACGATCATGGCCACCACGAGCCGGGCCATCTCGCGCATGCGCCGCACGAGTCGCCGCTGGTGGTCACGCTGCCCCTGATCCTGCTGGCGATTCCCTCGGTCGTGATTGCGTGGTTCTTCGTGAAGCCGATGCTGATCGGCGGCTTCTTCGATGGCGCGATCTTCGTCGACCCGCGCCACGACCCGCTGGGACATTTCGCCGAGGAGTTCCACGGCGTCGTGTCGTTCGCGATGCACGGCCTGCAGACGGCGCCGTTCTGGTTCGCCTTTGCCGGCTTCGCGCTCGCCACCTATTTGTACCTGTTCAATCCTGCGTTGCCGGGCCGCATCTACAACGCCCTGAAGCCGCTGGCGCGCATTCTCGAGAACAAGTACGGCTTCGACGACCTGTATCAGGCCGTGTTCGCGCGCGGCAGCGTGTCGCTCGGGCGCGGGCTGTGGAAGGGCGGCGACGTCGCCATCATCGACGGTGCGCTCGTGAACGGCTCGGCCGCGATCGTCGAGCGCGCGTCCAGCATCATGCGCTGGATGCAGTCGGGTTACCTGTACCACTATGCCTTCGCGATGATCCTCGGACTCATCGCGCTACTCGGCGCGTTCGTCTGGATCGGCTGAACGTGCCCTTGGGGATTCCTGGATGATGTCCGCTCATTTGCTCAGCTGGTTGATTGCGCTGCCCGTGCTCGGCGGCGTTGCGACCCTCGTTTCCGGCGGTGCCAACGCCCATCGCGCACGCTGGATCGCGCTCGCGTTCGCACTCGCCACCCTGGCCCTGTGCGTGCCCTTGCTGACCGGCTTCGATGCCGCGTCCGCATCGATGCAGTTCGTCGAGAACATGCCTTGGATCCAGGCGCTGAACGTGAACTACCACGTCGGCGTCGACGGCGTCGCGGTGGCGCTGATCGCGCTGACCGCGTTCACGACCGTGCTGGTCCTGGTCGGCGCATGGGAGGCGATCGACGAAAAGGTGCATCAGTACTACGCCGCCTTTCTGGTGCTCGAAGGCCTGATGATCGGCGTGTTCTGCGCGCTCGACGCGCTGCTGTTCTATGTGTTCTTCGAAGCCATGCTGATCCCGATGTTCATCATCATCGGCATCTGGGGCGGGCCGCGCCGCGTCTACGCGACCATCAAGTTCTTCCTGTACACGTTCTTCGGTTCGATCTTCATGCTGATCGGCCTGATCTACCTGTACCTGAAGTCCGGCAGCTTCGACCTGGCCACGCTGGCCCAGTACCCGCTGACCCAAACCGAACAGATGTGGCTGTTCTTCTCGTTCCTGCTCGCGTTCGCGGTCAAGGTGCCGATGTTTCCCGTGCACACCTGGCTGCCGGATGCGCATGTCGAGGCGCCCACCGGCGGTTCGGTGATCCTGGCGGCGATCATGTTGAAGATCGGCGGCTTCGGCTTTCTCCGCTTCAACCTGCCGATCACGCCCGATGCGTCGCACGAATTTGCGTGGCTGGTGATCGCGCTGTCGCTGATCGCGGTCGTCTACATCGGCTTCGTTGCGCTGGTGCAGCAGGACATGAAGAAGCTGATCGCGTATTCCTCGATCTCGCACATGGGCTTCGTCACGCTCGGGGCCTTCGTGCCGCTGATGCTGGCGCGCGATGCCGGCAACATGGCGGCGGCCAAACTCGCGCTTCAGGGCGCGATGGTGCAGATGATCTCGCACGGTTTCATTTCGGCGGCGCTGTTTTCCTGCGTCGGCGTGCTCTACGACCGCGTGCACAGCCGCATGATCGGCGATTACGGCGGTGTCGCGAACACGATGCCCTGGTTCGCGTTCTTCATGGTGTTCTTCGCGATGGCGAACAGCGGCCTGCCGGGCACGTCGGGTTTCGTCGGCGAATTCATGGTGATCCTCGCCAGTTTCCAGGCCAAGCCGTGGATCGCGGCGACTGCCGCGCTGACCTTGATCATCGGAGCCGCCTATACCTTGTGGATGGTCAAGCGCGTGATGTTCGGCGAAGCCCGGCACGCACACGTGAAGAACCTGTCGGACATCAATGGCCGCGAGGCTCTGGTGCTCGGCGGTTTCGCCGCGGCGACGCTGCTGTTCGGCATCTGGCCGGCGCCGTTGACCGGTTTGATGGATGTTTCGATCGGCACCGTGGTCGATCAGTTGATGCGCGTGAAGGTCTGAGGAGTTCGCGACATGGTCCAAAACGCAGTCGAAATCGCGATCTCGATGGCCGATGTCCGGGCGATGCTGCCCGAGATGTTCCTGCTGGGCGCCGTGTTCGCCATCCTGATGGCCGACCTGTTCATTCCGCAGCAGCAGCGTTCGGTGACGCACTGGCTGTCGATTGCATCGCTCGCCGTCGCCGGCATCCTGGTGTGGCGCTCGACCGGCGACGACAGTCTGGCGCGCACCGCATTCAACGGCATGTACATCCGCGACGAAGTCGCGGCGGTCTGCAAGCTGTTCATCCTCGGCAGCACGGCCCTGGCCTACGTGTACGCACGGCCGCATCTGCGGCCGCGCGGTCTGTTCCAGGGCGAGTACTACACGATGTCGCTGTTCGCGGTGATCGGCATGATGCTGCTGGTGTCGGCCGGCAACATGCTCAGCGCCTACCTCGGGCTGGAGATGCTCGCCCTCAGTTCCTACGCGCTGGTCGCGCTGAATCGCGACAGCCCGCTGTCGTCGGAAGCGGCGATGAAGTATTTCGTGCTTGGCGCGCTGGCGTCGGGTCTGCTGCTTTACGGCATGAGCATGGTCTACGGTGCCACCGGCACGCTCGATCTCGGCGGCGTGCGCGCCATCGCATCGAGCAATGTGCCGCGCCCGGAATTGCTGATGTTCGGCGTCGTCTTCATCGTCATCGGCATCGCCTTCAAGTTCGGTGCCGCGCCGTTCCATGCCTGGGTGCCGGATGTCTACCAGGGCTCGCCGACGGGCGTGACGCTGTTCGTCGCGAGCGCGCCGAAGGTCGCAGCGTTCGGCATGGCCTATCGCCTGCTCGACAACGGCTTCGGCACGCCGGCGTTGTGGAGCCAGTGGTCGGCGATGTTGTCGGTGCTGGCGGTGTTGTCGCTCGTCATCGGCAATGTCGTCGCGATCGCGCAGACCAATCTCAAGCGCATGCTCGCCTACTCGACGATTTCGCATGTCGGATTCCTGCTGCTCGGCATCATCGGCGGCGGTGCCGACGGATTCGGCGCGGCGCTGTTCTACGCCACCACGTATTCGATCACGACGGTCGCGGCGTTCGGACTGATCGTGTTGCTGTCGCGTTCGGGTTTCGAAGCCGAGGAGATCGAGGACTTCCGCGGACTCAACCAGCGCAATCCGTTCTATGCCTTCCTGATGCTGGTGGTGATGGCGTCTTTTGCCGGCGTGCCGCTGTTCGTCGGCTTCCTGGCGAAGCTGCAGGTACTGAAGGCGGTCATCCGTGCCGATGCCTTGTGGCTCGCGATTGCCGGCGGCCTGTTCGCGGTGGTCGGCGCGTTCTACTACCTGCGCGTCATCAAGGTCATGTATTTCGACGAACCTGCGGCGCACGCACCCGTCATCGCGCAGCCCGATGCCGGCTTCCGCCTCGTGCTTGCCGCCAATGTGCTGGCGCTGATCGGCCTCGGCATCTTCGGCGGTCCGCTGATGACGTGGTGCCTGTCGGCCGTGGCTGCGAGCTGAATCCGCCGATTCTTTTTTGTTGCTTTGCAGAACGCGCATCACTATAGTGCGCGTCGCCTGATGCGGGGTGGAGCAGTCTGGCAGCTCGTCGGGCTCATAACCCGAAGGTCGTAGGTTCAAATCC
>JAGNNB010000267.1 GCA_017990865.1 Lysobacteraceae bacterium | reverse complement strand
GCGCGAGGCGAACGCTCTACGCGTCGCCCCGCATCGACAGGCCTTCTCCGCGGCCTGGATCGGCCGCGGCGCGCGTCTCGTTTCAGCCGCGCCTTGCGTCTCAGTTCAACAAATACTGCTGCCAGAACAGCATCGTCGCCGCGTTGAAGTAATCGTTGTTGCTCTTCTTGCGGAAACCGTGGCCTTCGTCGGTGTACAGCAAGTACCACACCGGCTGACCGTTGGCTCGCACCGCTTTCACGATCTGTTCGGCTTCGGTCCACGGCACGCGCGGGTCGTTTTTGCCCTGCGCGACGAACAATTTCGATTTGATCTTGGCCGCGTTGTTCAACGGCGAGATCGCTTCGAAGGTCTGCGCCATCTTCGGGTCGCGCTCGTCGCCGTATTCGACGCGGCGCAAATCGCGGCGATAGCTCTCGGTGTTCTTCAGGAACGTACCGAAGTGCGAGATGCCGACCACATCCACGCCCGCGCGGATGCGGTCGCTGTAATGCACCAGCGAGGCCAGCGTCATGTAGACGCCGTAGCTGCCGCCAACCACGCCCACGCGCGAGGCGTCCAGATCCGGCTGTTTCGCGATCCAATCCAGCAGCGCGCCGATGTCTTTCACCGAGTCTTCGCGTTTTTCCGCGTTATCCAGCGTCAGGTACGTTTTGCCGTATCCGGTGGAGCCGCGCACGTTCGGCATCAGCATCGCCACGCCCAATTCGTTGGCCATGAACTGCGCGGTCGGGTTGAACGTCGGCTGCGATTGCCCTTCCGGGCCGCCGTGGATATTGATGACCACCGGCAGTCTGCGCCCGGCCGGCACGTTGGCGGGGCGGTAGTAGAACGCCGGAATCGTGCGTTGCTTGCCGCCGACCTTGTCGAAGGTGGGATAACGGATCAACGTCGGCGCGACGAACTTCGACGCGTCCAAACCGCCGACTTCGCTGCGCGTCCACGGCGTCAACGTTTTCTTGTCGATATCGATCACGTACACATCGCTGGGGGAAGTGGCGCTGTTGATCGTCAGCGCGATGCGGGTGCCGTCGGGCGAGAACGCGCCGGCGCCGAACACGCCGATCGGCAGTTCGGGCAACGGCAATTCGCGATGATCCGGAACGCTCAGCACGCGCAACTTGCTCACGCCGTCTTCGTTGGTGACGTAAGCCAAACGCTTGCCGTCGTCGGAAAGATTGAAGCCGCCCACATCCCACGGCACGCGGCCGCTCAACACCGTGACCGCATTCGTCGCCGGATCGTGATGGCGCAAGGTGCGGAATTCCTGCGCGACGCCCTTGATCGGTTCGTCGGAGACGAAATACGCCGAGTTGCCGTCGCCCGCGTAGGCGAAACCGCCGAACGCGGCCTTGCCGCCGTCGACCGGGAACATCGTCAGTTTGCCGGTCTCCAGGTCGACTTCGCCCGGATAGGATTCGGCGATCGACACGCCTTTGATGACCAGCAGTTTCTTGCCGTCGGGCGAGAAGTCCATCGCGCCCCAACTGCCGCCCGCGGCGACGACCGCGCGGGCTTGCCCGGTGGCGGTGTCGCGCACCCAGACGTCGGTATCGGTGCCGTTGCGCGCGGTGCTGCGGTAGGCCATCAGTCGGCCGTCGCGCGAGAACAGCGCGCCGCCGTTCTGCGTGCGCTTGCCGTCGGTGAGCAAGGCGATGTCGCGCGTGCGGTTGTCGAACCAATACAACTGCGAGAACTCGTCGCCGCCTTTGTCCTTGGAGAATACGAAACCGTCCTGCGTCGCTTGCGCCGGTGCGGGCGTCAGCGAACCCAGAGGCTCGGCGTAGAACGTCAACTGCTCGCGCATGCCCATCGGCTGGCAAATGCGATGCGCCTGCGAGGTTTCGGCGAAGCGCGTGGAAATCAGCAGGCAGCCTTCGCGGGTCCAACCGGCGACGCCCGCGCCGCGCGTGTTCTGGTAGCGGTTGAGGCGATCGATCAGTTCCTGCGGGATCGCGGGAATGTTTTCGCTGATGCGCGTGCCCACTTCTTCGCGGACGACCTTGTCCGCGGATGCGGCGGGCGCGGCCGTCTGCGCGAAGGCGGGCACGGCGGCGATGGGGAAGGAGCAGGCGAGACAGAGCAGAGCGGGGAGCGTGCGGCGTCGCAACATGGCGTGTTCCCGATGGCGTGGACAGCCGACGAGCATACCCCGTGCGGGGGGACTCCACTTTGGCCGGAAGTCATGGTGTCGGGCGTTGAACCGGGTAAGCCGGTGCGCGGATCCAGCGGTAAAGCTGGCCGCATCGTCGTCGCGATGGTCTCGGCGTGAGGCGCGTCGTTTCGCGCTTGCACCCGACTTGAACCCGTCCGCCCCGTTGCGCCGCGACGGCTTCGGGGCTGCCCGCATACAGCGGCGAAAGCCGCGGGGAGAGTCGTCATGGCGCACGCATGCTTTTCCAATCACTACCACGGCACCGAATCGGACGTGCAATACCTCCGTCCGCCGGCCGGCATCGCCGGCTGGGCCGGTTTCTTCGTGGCCCTGGCGCGCATGCAACTGCGCGCGCAGCGCCTCGCCGACAGCGTGATGCGGCAGACGGCCGCGGGCGATTGCCCCGGCAACTGCAAGCACAAGTCCGGCTTCATGCTGAGCCGGCCGCTGCCGCCGAAGATCGTGCCGGTGCCGGACGCCGCGAACGTGAATTATCTGGAAGTGCATGCGCTGGCGCAGTGGCGCGTGCGCATCTACTGCAACAAAACGCCGGTGCCGGGCTGGCCGCCGGCGTTGATGACGATGACCTGGGAAGAAGCCGAACGGCTCGATCCTTTCGATGCCGCCGTCCGCGCCGAGGAAGAGGACAAGAAGAAAACCGGAAAAACCGGAGGTCGTCGACGTAGGTGAGTCGCGCCGCGGCGATGAGTAGACTGAGCGCATAGGAGGAGCCCTATGACCAGTCGCCGCGATGCGCTGAAACGATGCGGGTACGCCGCACTCGCCCTGACCGCCGGTCGTCTCGGCATCGCCGATGCGGCGAACCCCGCGCCCCTGCGTGCGCGCGGGACGCCGCGCATCGACGCCGCGGGCGGTACCGGCCTGTTCTGGTTCGAACCCGACGACCCGGCGATTCCCGGCGAACTCGCCGCGCTGCGCGCGTCCGGTTTATCGGGCGTGGTGTTGACGCTGGCGCCGTCGGGGCAGTTCTGGATGAACGACGCCGCGTTCGAGAAAACGAAAGCGAATATCGCGCGTTGGGACGCCATCGTCGCCCGCTATCCCGAACATCTCACGCACGCACACAGCGGCGACGATCTGCGGCGTGCGCAGCGCGCGGGCAAACTCGGCTTGATCTACGGCTTCCAAGGCACCGAATCGCTGGGCGAGGACCTCGAGCGCATCCCGATGTTTCGCGAACGCGGCGTGCGCGTGATCCAACTCACCCATAACCGCCGCAATCTGGTCGGCGACGGCTGCATGGAACCCGGCGACGCCGGCCTCAGCAATTTCGGTCGGCAAGTCGTCGAACGTTTGAACGCCGAGAAGATCGTGGTCGATCTGGCCCACGGCTCCGCGCGCACCATGGCCGAAGGCATCGCCGCCTCGCGCGCGCCGCCGTTGATCAGCCACACCGGCTGCCGCGCGCTCGCCGATCTGCCGCGCAACACGCACGACGCCACGCTGCGCGCGCTGGCCGACAAAGGCGGCGTCGCCGGCATCATCTTCTGGCCGTATCTGCGCACCGATACGCAACCGATGGCCGAGGATGTGATTCGCCACATCGAGCACGCGGTGAACGTTTGCGGCGAAGACCACGTCGGCATCGGCACCGACACCGGCATCGCGCCGATCGAACGCACCCCCGCATTCGAAAAGGACAACCGCGAGTGGGTCGCCGACGCCGTCGAGGATGGCGTCTTCGAGCGTGGCCGCCCGCCCGATCTTTACACCTTCATCCCCGACCTCAACACCGCCGATCGCTTCGAAACGCTGGCGATGCTGTTGTCGAAGCGTGGGCATTCCGGCGCGCGGATCGAAAAGATTCTGGGCGGGAATTTCGCGCGAGTGTTCGCGGAGGTGTGGGGTGTGTGATTCGGAATAAACTAAAACCGACTATCTAGGGAACAGTTATGAGTCAGTCAATCGATGATAAAGGTCATTTAAGAGGCCTGTTAACAGACGGAGTTCTTATAGCTCTGGTAACTGGGTGCGTCTACCTAACAGCTTTTTATTATGAATATGGATACTGCGACTATTTTGGAATCCCGAAATATTTGATTGTTCCAAGCACCACGACATTGCTTATTTCCGCAGCTGGGCTAGGCGCCTTCCTTTTTTCTTGTTCCCAACTAATTGTTTTTCTGATGCCTCTGTTGGCTAAGGCGGATGAAAAAAGCAAGAGTGGCAACCCCTTTGGAACTCTTCTTTTTCATATATTTTTTCTTGCTCTTATTGGCGTATTGCTATTTGTTGCTTATGGTTATTCAAGGGCTGGATTTGTCTCATATATTTTGCTTTGTGCTTTTTTGCTATTTTTCAACTTCGGAATTCACTTCCTACCTTTTTTCGGAAAAGGAACTCTCAATGACCGCATGAAAGAGGCAGAAAAAGCAGCAGATGAAAACCCGTTCGATATTTCTAAGTACATTCTGGAAAAGTTTGGAAAGGGTGGCCTATTGGTCTTCTTGCTTTCAATTTCCATATTTCCTATCTCTTACATTGTAGGTAATGGAGAAGCGGCTAAACAAGTGCGTTTTCTTGCATTGTCGGAAAAGCCTAATTTTGTTGTTTTAAGAGCGTATGGAGAGAGCTTTGTTTCTGTTCAAGTTGATCCAAAAACAAAATCTATTGGCAAAAATTACATAATTTCTAGATTTTCTCAGAGTCTGCCAAGCCAGTTTGTTGAGGTCAACATCGGCCCATTAACCAAAAAACGAGATGTGCAGAAAAGCAAACAGGCGCTGCCTGCGTAAGCTCCCCCGTCAATCGGACAGTACAAAAGTAGAGTTTCCGGCGTGGTGGTGACGGTAATCGGCCGGTGTCATGCCGGCGAGTGCGTCGTGGGGACGGTGCTCGTTGTAATCGATCAGGAATT
>JAGNNB010000266.1 GCA_017990865.1 Lysobacteraceae bacterium | reverse complement strand
GCGACGCTGGCGCGTTGCCACGCCGGCGATATCGAAACCTGCGCGCGCGCGCTCGAAAGCGCCGAAAAACCGCGCATCCATGTATTCATCTCGACCAGCCCACTGCATCGCGAGCACAAACTCGCGCTGAGCAAGGCGCAGGTGATCGATCGTGCCGCCGACGCCGTGCGTTTGGCGCGCGGTTACGTCGAGGACATCGAGTTCTCCGCCGAAGACGCGCTGCGCACCGAGCCGGAATTCCTGGCTGAGATCTGCTCGGTCGCGCTGGAGGCCGGCGCGCGTACGCTGAACATTCCCGACACCGTCGGCTACACCACGCCGAGCGAGATCAAAGCGCTGTTCGAGTACCTGCGCGCGAACGTGCGCGGCGCCGAACGCGCGATCTTCAGCGCGCACTGCCATGACGATCTCGGCCTTGCGGTGGCGAACAGTCTGGCCGCGATCGAAGGCGGCGCGCGCCAGGTCGAATGCACCATCAACGGCATCGGCGAACGCGCCGGCAACTGCGCGTTGGAAGAATTGGTGATGGCCTTGAACGTGCGCGCGGCGTATTTCGAAGCCGGCACCGGCATCGACACGCGCCGTTTGGTGCCGACCTCGCGACTGCTGACGCTCATCACCGGTATGAACGTGCAGCGCAACAAAGCCATCGTCGGCGCAAATGCTTTCGCGCACGAGTCCGGCATCCATCAGCACGGCATGCTCAAGCATCGCGGCACTTACGAAATTCTGCGGCCCGAATCGGTCGGCTGGGCCAGTTCGCAGATGGTGATGGGCCGCCACAGCGGGCGCGCCGCGCTGGGCGATCGTCTGCGCACGCTGGGTTTCGCGCTGGACGAAGCGCAGTTGAATCTCGTCTTCGGCCGATTCAAAGCCTTGACCGAGAAAAAACGCGAAGTCTTCGACGCCGACCTGGAAGCCTTGGCGCTGGGTCTGGAGAGCGGCGCGCAGAACGCATCGATCGGCGGCTGGCGTTTGCAGCGCTTGCAAGTCGGTACGGGCATCGGCGCGGGCGTGCTGCCGACCGCGAGCGTCGAAGTGTTGGCGCCCGACGGCCGCTGTGTGACCGAAGCGGCGACCGGCGACGGCCCGGTACACGCGCTGTTCGCGGCCTTGGCGCGCGCGACCGATATCCACTTCGAGCTGGAAAGCTATCACGTCTCCAGCGTGACCACCGGCGAAGACGCGCAAGGCCAGGCCAGCCTGACCGCGCGCATCGACGGCGATGAAATCACCGGCTCGGGCACCAGCACCGACATCCTCGAAGCGAGCGCGCTGGCGTGGCTGGACATTGCCAACCGCACGCTGCGCCATCGCGCGAATGCGGCGAGCGCTGTCGATGCCGATACCGCCGCCGAGAAAGGCGCGGCGCGCATCGCCGAAGCGCTCGGCGCGGTCGCATGACGCTGCGTGCCTCCGCTTTCCTCGCTTTCCTCGCTATCCACTCCTCCTCCCTCTTACGTTCCCGACGAGCCGCCGCATGACCTCCGCTCCACCCTTCGATTCCGAATCCGCACCGCGCACCTTGTTCGACAAACTGTGGGGCGCCCATCTGGTCGTTCCCGAAACCGCAGAAGCGCCCGCGGTGCTGTACATCGATCTGCATCTGATCCATGAAGTGACCTCGCCGCAGGCCTTCGCGGAACTGGCCGCGCGCGGATTGAAACTGCGTCGCCCGGATCGCACCAAAGGCACGCTCGATCACTCCACCCCGACGACGCGTCCCGACGCGAACGGCGCGCTGAGCTACTACACCGCCGACGCCAAGACGCAAGTCGATACGCTGCGCGCGAATTCCGCGCGCGAAGGCGTGGAACTGTTCGATTTCGGCAGCGACTATCGCGGCATCGTCCACGTCATCGGCCCGGAACTCGGATTGACGCTGCCGGGCAGCACCATCGTCTGCGGCGACAGCCATACCGCCACGCACGGCGCGTTCGGCGCGCTGGCGTTCGGCATCGGCACCAGCGAAGTCGGCCACGTGATGGCGACGCAATGCCTGCTGCAGCGCAAACCGAAGACGATGGCGATCGAGGTCGAAGGCGCACTCGGCCCGGGCGTGACCGCGAAGGATTTGATCCTGCACGTCATCGGCGCGATCGGCGTGGACGGCGGCACCGGACATGTCATCGAATACCGCGGCTCGACCATTCGCGCGCTGTCGATGGAAGAACGGATGACGGTCTGCAATATGTCGATCGAAGCCGGTGCGCGCGCGGGTTTGATCGCGCCCGACGACACCACCTTCGCCTGGTTGGCCGACACCCCGCGCGCGCCGAAAGGCGCCGCGTGGGAGGCGGCCGTCGCCGCATGGCGCGCACTGCGCAGCGACGACGGCGCGCGCTTCGACCGCGTGGTGAAGATCGACGCGCGCGACATCCCACCCACCGTGACCTGGGGCACGCATCCGGGGCAAACCACTGCGATCGGCGCGCGCGTACCGACCGCGAACGATGCCGATGCCCAACGCGCGCTTGATTACATGCGTTTCGTCGGCGGAGCCTCCTTGGTCGGTCAGCCGGTGGACGTGGTCTTCGTCGGCAGTTGCACCAACGGCCGCTTGAGCGATCTGCGTCAAGTCGCGGACGTGCTGCTCGACCGCCGCGTGCATCCGCGCGTTCGCATGCTGGTGGTGCCCGGCTCGGTGCAAGTGCAGCGTCAGGCCGAAGCCGAAGGTATCGATCGCATCGTCCTGGCCGCGGGCGCGGAATGGCGCGAACCGGGCTGTTCGATGTGCATCGCGATGAACGGCGATCTGGTCGGCCCCGGGCAGTTGGCGGTCTCCACCAGCAATCGCAATTTCGAGGGTCGCCAAGGCCGCGATGCGCGCACCGTGCTGGCCTCGCCCTACACCGCCGCCGCCTGCGCGGTGGCCGGCAGCGTGGTCGATCCGCGCGATTATCTGCAGGAGAACGCGGCATGAGCGCCGACACCGCCCACGCTTCGAACGGGGCAGCATCGAGCGAGCGCGCTTCGCGCACGCACGTCCGTTCGCGCACTGTCTGCCTGCCGGAGCGGAATATCGACACCGACCGCATCATTCCGGCGCGCTTTCTCACCACGACCACCCGCGAGGGTCTCGGCAAGCACGCGTTCAACGATTGGCGCTATCGCGAGGACGGCAGCCCCGATCCCGCGTTCGCGCTCAACGCCGCCGACGCGCAAGGCGCGCAGATCCTGGTCGCCGGTCGCAATTTCGGCTGCGGCTCTTCGCGCGAACATGCGCCGTGGGCGCTGCTCGATTTCGGCCTGCGCGCGGTGATCAGCGCGGAGATCGCCGACATCTTCCGCAGCAACGCGCTGAAGAACGGTTTGCTGCCGGTGGTGCTCGACGCCGCGGTCGTGGACGAATTGCTGGCATCGCCCGGGCTGGAACTGGACATCGACATCGCCGACAGCGGCGTGACCTTGCCCGACGGCCGTCGCTTCGCATTCCCGATCGATGCTTTCGCGCGCACCTGCTTGCTCGAAGGCGTGGATCAACTCGGTTACTTGCTCAAACAAACCCCGCATATTCAACGTTACGAGGAGACCGCGCATGCGCGCTGACATCGTCGTTCTACCCGGCGACGGCATCGGCCCCGAAGTCGCCGCCGCCGCCACCGACGTGCTCGCCGCCGTCGGTCGTCGTTATGGTCACAGCTTCCGTTTCGAGACGCGTCTGATCGGCGGTGCCGCGATCGACGCCGAAGGTGCGCCGCTGTCCGACGCCACGCTGGAGGCTTGCCGCGCGGCCGACGCGGTGCTGCTCGGCGCCGTCGGCGGGCCGAAATGGGGCACCGGCCCGGTGCGTCCGGAGCAGGGCCTGCTGCGTCTGCGCAAGGACTTGGGGCTGTACGCGAATCTGCGCCCGGTGCGCACGCATCCGGTGACGCTGACCGCCTCGCCGATCAAATCGCATCTGCTCACGGGCGTGGATCTGATCGTCGTGCGCGAACTCACCGGCGGCGTGTACTTCGGTGCGAAGACCCGCAGCAGCGATGCCGCCAGCGACTTGTGCGAATACTCCGTCGCCGAAATCGAACGCACCGTGCGCCGCGCCTGCTCGCTCGCACGCGGCCGACGCAAATACGTGGTGTCGGTGGACAAAGCGAACGTGCTGGAAACCTCGCGGCTGTGGCGCGAAGTCGCCACCCGCGTGGCCCGCGACGAATTCCCCGACGTGCGCATGGAACACCAACTCGTCGACAGCATGGCGATGCATTTGATCGCTCGTCCGCGCGAGTACGACGTGATCGTCACCGAGAACATGTTCGGCGACATCCTCACCGACGAAGCATCGATGCTGGCCGGCTCGATGGGCCTGCTGCCGTCTGCCTCGCTCGGCGACGGCAAGTTGGGGGTGTACGAACCGATCCACGGTTCGGCCCCGGACATCGCCGGACGAGGCATCGCCAACCCGGTCGGTGCGATCCTCAGCGCGGCGATGCTGCTGCGGCATTCGCTGGGCCTCGAAGACGAAGCGCGCTGCGTCGAGAAAGCCGTGGCCGATGCCATCGATGCTGGCGCGTTGACAGCCGACCTCACGGTAGCCGCCGGGCCATCCGGGCGCACCCTCGGTACCGAAGCGATGACGGCAAAGGTCATCGCGCAATTGGAAGTGGATTGCGCTACGGTGATGCTGCGGGACTGAGTTCGATTTCGACGACGGACTGAGGCTTATCGTCGATACACACTGCGTCGTGACCGACGCCACGATTGGGATCGGGGCGCCGGTCGCGGCACGCATCGGAACGTCATACGTGCATCTTTCTTGCAGGCGTGGCCGTGATTTCCATCACGCTGTCGCTCTTGGGCTGGGTCGCCTCTGATATCGAAAACGTTTGTGCCCCCGTTTTCGAGGACAAGGCGATTTGGTCGCCTTGGAATTTGGCTCCCGACACACCTTCAAGATTATTCTCCATCGCCATTTGCGCCGCGTGGTTGTAAATTCCTTGGCGCTGAGTGGGATGGAGCGCGGCGAACCTCTCGTTGCCCCCAAGCGATTCCGCAACGGTTTGGCGAACTTCTTTATATGCCTCCGCCGAAATACCGAC
>JAGNNB010000265.1 GCA_017990865.1 Lysobacteraceae bacterium | reverse complement strand
CGGCGCGAGTTTCAGCGTCGCTTCGACGATCAGCCCGAGCGTGCCTTCGCTGCCGACCAGCAAACGCTGCAGGTCGTAGCCGGTCGAACCTTTCGTGGTGGCTGTGCCGCAGCGGATCGTATCGCCCGTGCCTGCGACCGCGACCAACGCCAACACGTTGTCGCGACTGGCGCCGTACTTCACCGCGCGCGGACCGCCGGCATTGCAGGCGAGATTGCCGCCGATCGTCGAAAAATCCGCGCTGGTGGGGTCGGGCGGCCAAAACAAACCGTGTTCGCGCAAGGCGCGCTGCAGGTCGCCGTTGAGCACCCCCGGTTCGACGATCGCGCAGCGGTCGCCGGGGCGAATCTCGAGAATCCGATTCATGCGTTCGAACGACACCACCACGCCGCCGGCCGATGGCACCGCCGCGCCGGTCGTATTCGTGCCGCGGCCGCGCGCGATCACCGGCACGCGGTGCGCGCGACAGGCGCGCACGAGCGCCTGCACCTGTTCGCGCGTACGCGGCAGCGCCACCGCATCGGGCATCGCCTGCGTGCGCGAATTGTCGTAACCGTAGGTGAGCCGTTCGCTCGGATCGGTGCGCCAACCGTCGCCGAGCAGATCGGCGAGCGTTCGGTCGAGATCGGCAGGCAATGCGTTCATGGCCCGATTGTAGGGCTGGCTCCGGCCCACCGTCTTAACGCCCACCCCACGCAAGCGACCGCGAATGCAGGCATCCACACCCAACACAACTCCGACCACAGCACCGTCAGTCCGCGCGCGCTGAAGAAACCCGCGCCGATCGGCGACACCGCGATCGGTCGCCACGGCGCGAACATGCGGTCGTGCGACCACGGCCACAGCAAGGCCACGCCGAGGCCGCCGTTGGTCAGCGCATCCAGCAGCGGGTGCGAGGCGGTGCAGAACGCGAGAAACCACAACGCGCGCCAACGCCCGGTGCGCAGCCACGGCGCCGCCGCGGCGCCGATGCAGCCGACGGCCAGCGCGAACAGCAGCGAATGCGTCGCGCCGCGATGACCGAATTGGTCGGCGTAGGCGATGCCGAGTTTGAACGCGACGCTGTCGAAATCCGGCAGGATCGACGCGAACGCGCCCGCGGCGACCAAGCGCGTCGAAAGCGCCTTGCGTCCCAGCGCGAGGCCGAGCGCGAGCGGAACGGCGGGGTGGGTGAAGATGGTGGGCATCGCGTTCGGAATGGGCTTCAGACGTCGTCGGCGCGAAACGCATCGCGCAGCCAATCGAAGGTCGGCACGTCCGGATCGCCGCTGGCGACGACGGCATCGAAGCGGCAGGCGGCGCGCGCATACGCGCGATGCGATTGCAGAAAGGTTTCGGCCGCCGCGACGAGTTTGCGGCGCTTGCTCGCGTCGATCGATGCCGCGCCGCCGCCGAAGCCGCGCGCGGACGCGCCTTCTCGGCGATAGCGCACTTCGACGAAGACCAGCGTGTCGCCGTCCAGCATCACCAAATCGAGTTCGCCGAAACGAAAGTTCGCGTTCGCGGCGACCGCGCGCAGGCCCTGACGTTCGAGATAAGCGCGGGCCAGCGCTTCGACCTGCGCGCCGCGTCCGCGACGATCGTCCGCAACGGTCATGCGCAGCGGGGATTCGCTGCGAACGCGCGGGCTGAGGTCATCCGCCGCTGCCGTCGAGCGCGACGAGCACGCCGTCGCGGAACGTGGACCAGGCCGGCGTGCGCAGGATATTGCCGAAGCCATCGATGCGCAGCGTGCCGGTGGCGCCTTGCACTTTGCCGTTGGCGTTTTGCGCGATGCGCTCCAAATAGCCCGTCAACAACCACGCGTCGTAGCCGAAGGCGAACAGCTTGGCGGC
The DNA here is from genome assembly GCA_017990865.1 of Lysobacteraceae bacterium. GTDB lineage: Bacteria > Pseudomonadota > Gammaproteobacteria > Xanthomonadales > Xanthomonadaceae > Lysobacter_I. The sequence continues at coordinate 3,205 of JAGNNB010000265.1, read as the reverse complement.
GGGGCCGCGCGCGGTCGGCAGATCCTTGCCGGTGATTTCGGCGCCGGGCAGGCCGCTCACGCCGCGCACGCTCCAGCTTTCGGTCGGAAACGCGATGCCGTCGAGTGCTTTGTCCTGGTCGGCTTTGCCCGAGCCGGACAATAACTGCGACGTGGCGACGCGCAACTTGTCGGCGAAACCCGCGGCGGTCAACTGCGGCGCGATCGCGCGCGCCTGCGTGCCCTTGAGCGCGAGGAAGACCGCATTCGCACCGCCATCTTTCTGCATCGCCGCTTGCAGCGCGGCGGTGCTGTCGACGGGTTTGTCGGCGATCTGCAGCGTCTCGACCACCACCCCGCCGCGGCCTTGCAGATGCTCGCGGAACGCGGCGACGCTGCGGCGCAGATTGTCGTCGCCCCCCACCAGCACCACGACCCGGCGCGCGTTGCGCGAAATCAGGTATTCCGCCGCGGCGATGCCGTCGTCTTCTGGCGCCAGCGAGAAACTGGCGTTGCCCGAGGGCGGGGCGACCGGCCCGCGATTGAGCGCCAGCACCGGCACCGTCAGCGATTCCTTGAACAGCGCGCCGACCTCGTCGCGACCCAACGGGCCCAGCACGTAATCCGCGCCGTCGGTCACCGCTTTTTGATACGCCGCGACCGTGCCGGCCGGCGTGCCGGTGGTGTCGTAGAACGCCACGTCCGGACGCGCCCGGTGCTCGCCGTAGTAACCGGCGAGGAAGCCGTCGCGCACCGGTGAGGCGGCGGTGGCGAGATTGCCGGACAGCGGCAGCAGCACCGCGAGTTTGCGCGGCGGGCGATAACCATCGCGGTCGGCGGGCGGGCGATCGCCCATGTTGACGCGCCAATCGCCGCCTTCGCGGTCGAACGGACGCGGCAGGGCCAGACCACGACGCAGCAATTCGCGTCCGGCGAAGTTGTACAGCGGGTCGCCGGCCTGCAGCGCCGCGGCTTCGTTGGTCAGCGCGGCGTTATCCAAGCCGCCGAGCAGGCGTTCGATCGCCCGCGCGTTTTCGACTTTGGCTTGACCGTTCAGGGCATCGTGGTTGCGCGCCAGCAACGAAGCCTGGGCGATCACCGGGTTGATCCGTACGGTCGGCGTTTTCGTGGTCGTGCCGGTCGTCGTACAGCCGCCGAGGGCCAGGGTCATCGCCATCGTCAGCGCGACCGCCCAGCGCATGCGCGCGCCGCGCGTCCGCATCGCTCGCCCGCTGCCTGCCCACATCGTCTTCGACACTCGCATCGACGCACCCTCCGGAAAGTCGGAACGCACCGGATCGGCGGCTCCTGCGCGGGCCCGGGATGGACGCGCGCCGTATCGGCCTGAGATTCTACCTGCCCGGGGCGAACCCGAGCGAGCAGAACCCGATGTCCTCAGTCCCCGCCGCCGGCACCTTGTATGTCGTCGCCACCCCGATCGGGAACCTCGCCGACCTCAGCCCGCGCGGTCTGGAGACGCTGCGGACCGTCGCGGCGGTGTGCGCGGAGGACACCCGGCATACGCGGCAGTTGCTGGCGCATTACGGGCTCGAACAGCGTCTGATCGCGCTGCATGAACACAACGAAGCCGGCGTCGCCGACGCCATCGTCGCGCGTCTGCGCGGCGGCGAATCGCTCGCGCTGGTCTCCGATGCCGGCACGCCGCTGGTCAGCGACCCCGGCTATCGCCTGGTCGCTGCGGCGCGTGCCGCCGGCCTGCGGGTCAGTCCGATTCCAGGGCCGTCGGCGTTGATCGCCGCGCTGAGCGTGGCCGGCCTGCCCAGCGACCGCTTCGTGTTCGAGGGCTTTCTGCCCGCGAAAGCCGGCGCCCGTCGCGAGCGCTTGGCCACGCTGGCGGCAGAACCGCGCACGTTGATCTTCTACGAATCCTCGCACCGCATCGAAGACACGCTGGCCGACGCCGTCGTCGCGTTCGGCGCCGACCGGCCTGCGGCGATCGCGCGCGAACTGACCAAACTCTTCGAGACCGTGCTCGACGGCACCTTGGCGGCGCTGCACGCCCGCGTCGCCGCCGATGCCGATCAGCGCAAAGGGGAGTTCGTGCTGTTGATCCAAGGCGCGGGCGACGACGGCCACGCCAAGCTCGCGGAAGGCCGCAGGCTGTACGCGAAACTCGCCGAACACTTGCCGCCCTCGGCCGCGGCCAAACTGGCGGCGGACATCACCGGCGCACCGAGAAAGGCGTTGTACGGCGGCGACGCGGGTGGAGGCGCTACGGGATAAAGTGCTTCGTGTCGAGGCGCTTCGCGCCCGGCCCTGCGCGCTGTGGCGCGGATCACTCCGCCAATATCACTCGATTGCGTCCTTCTTCCTTCGCGCGATACAGCGCGCGGTCGGCGCGCACCAGCACGTGATCGAAATCGCGATCGTCCGCGGCCAGGCACGCCACGCCGACGGATGCGGTCGGCGCGATCGTGTCGTCGCCGATACGGATTTCGATCGCGGCAACCGCTTTGCGTAAGCGCTCCGCCGCGGCGAGCGCGTGTTCGGGCGAGATGCCTTCCAACAACACCGCGAATTCTTCGCCGCCGTAGCGGCCCAGCGTGTCGCTGTCGCGGCAGGTCGCGCGCATGGCGTGCGCGACTGCTTTCAGCACATCGTCGCCCACCGCATGGCCGAAGCGATCGTTGATCGTCTTGAAATGATCGATATCCACCACCGCGACTGCGAATCCCGTGCTTTTATCGAGCGCATTCTCGAAAGCGGCATGGCCGGCGTCGGTGATGAAGCGCCGGCTGTGCACCGAGGTGAGGAAATCGGTCGAAATGGCGATCTCCATTTCCCGGCCGCGCTCGCGCATCATCGCGGCGTGCCGACGTTGCTGCGAATACAGCACCGCGACGACGCCAAGCGTGCACAGCGCCAGCACGCCGGCGATCAAGGTGTAGCGGAATTTGTCTTCGCTGGCCATCGCGCGCAGACGTTCGTTTTCCGCCTTCGCGTTGACCCGCGCCAGCTCCGCGTCGCTCTCGGCGTATCGCAACCGTTCTTCGAAATCGGAGGCGGCCGCCTCGCGTTCGGTCCGCGCGATCCGGTCGCCGAGCAGGATCAAGCGCGCGATCGACTCGGATAAGCGTTCCTTTCCCACGCCCTTCAACTGCAGATCCACCATCGCGCGCACGGTGCGGATTTCGTCTTGATCCAGTTTCAACGCCGCGAACGCCGTCTGCGCTTCGCGATAGAACGCGACCGCTTCGGCGTTCTTG
>JAGNNB010000264.1 GCA_017990865.1 Lysobacteraceae bacterium | reverse complement strand
GTTCGATTTCGCCAGTAAGCGTTTGGAGGTCGGCTTGGCGCCGATCACCGACGTCCACGAAGCGCGGGCCCAATACGACAGCGCGCGCGCCAACACCATCGTCACTCGCAATGCGCTCGAAGACGCCTACCGCGCCTTGGAAGAGATCACCGGCAAGGATCTGCGCGGGCTGAAGGCGCTGCCGCAGGATTTCCAACCGGAACTGCCATCCGCGCTGGACGCCAACGGCTGGGTGCAAACGGCGATCGACAACAACCCTGGCTTGAAAGCCAAGGAATACCAATTGCGCTCCGCCGAGGTGAATGTCGAAAGCGCGCGCGCGGGCCATTACCCGACGCTGTATTTCGGCGCGAATTACGGCCGCTCGCGCTCAGACGGCGATCAGACCAGCAGTTTGACCGGCATCAGCGACGCGTTCGATAGCGAAAGCCGCTCGCGCAGCGTGGGCCTGACCCTGTCGGTGCCGATCTTCTCCGGCGGCGCCACGCAATCGCAGGTGCGTTCCGCGCTCGCGCAGCGCGATTTGACCGGCGATGAATTGGAACAACAGCGGCGCGCCCTGGTGCGCAACACCCGCACCGCGTACGAAGCGTTGGTGGCCGGCATCAGCGAAGTGGAAGCGCGTAAAGCGGCGGTGTTTTCCGCGCGCAGCGCCTACGAGGCGTCGCAAGTGGGCCTCGAAGTCGGTACCCGCACCGTGCTGGACGTGCTGAACAATCAGCAGACGCTGTTCAACGCCGAGCGCGAATACGCGCGTTCGCGCTACAACTTCCTGCAGAACCGTCTGGCCCTCGAACAGGCCGCCGGCACCCTGGACATCGACGACGTGCAGGACGTGAACCGCATGCTGACGGTCGAAGCGGTGGCGCAGCCGCGGTAATTTCGTTTCGTCGACTCGCGTTTCGCTGTGGTCGCGCGGCGCGCACATCCCACGCACCGAACGCCGCACGACGCAAGTCGCGCGGCGTTCGTTTTTTCGTGCGGACGATTCGTTCGCGCACGAAACGTCGAACCTCGTAGGGCGAGCTCAAGCCCGCCAAATCTCGCGACATGAACCCGGCAAATCGCCCCAATCGCGCAGGCACAGGCCCTTCGAATTTCACGGCATGCGGCAGACGATCGGCGGGCTCAAGCCCGCCCTATCGCATCGGCGCGTCGACGCCCTCCGCGATCAACGCCAGCGTGCGCTGCAATGCGCCGCGACCTTGCTCCACCAACGCCAAGCCCGCACGCGCCATGCGCGCGCGTTCGTCGGGATCGGCCAACAAGGTGCCTAAGACATCGGCCGCCGCGTCGGCATCATCCACCACGCGCAGCGCGTCGGCGTTGCGCATCTGCGCGGCGATGTCGCTGAAATTATGCAGATGCGGGCCGGTGACGACCGCGGTGCCGACGGCCGCGGGTTCGAGCAGATTGTGCCCGCCGATGGGCTGCAGACTGCCGCCGACGAAGGCGACATCGGCGCAGGCGTAGAAGCCCATCAATTCGCCCAGCGTGTCGATCACGAACACCGCATCCTCGCGATCCGGCAAGCGCGTGAGTTTGCGGGTCGCCACGCGCAAACCGGCGTCGATCGCCTGCTGCGTCGCCGGGCGGAAACGCTCCGGGTGTCGCGGCGCCCACAGCATCAACAACTGCGGCCAGTGCGCGCGAAGCTTCCGATCGATCTCCAGCATCGCCGCCTCTTCGTCCGGATGCGTGCTGGCGGCGATCCAGACCGGGCGCTCGCCGCAAGACGCGCGGAACTCGCGCGCGAAGACCTCGATCGCGGGATCGACCGGCGTGTCGTATTTGAGATTGCCGCAGACGATGGTCTGATCCGCGCGCGCCCCCAAACGGCGGAAGCGTTCGGCGTCGGCGTCGGATTGCGCGGCGACGCTGCGCAGCGTGCGCAAGGCACGGCCCACCAAGGGCCGCAGCGCGCGATAACCGCGCAACGAACGCTCCGACAAACGCGCATTGACCAGATACGCGGGAATGCCGTGATCGCGGCAGGCGAACAACAGGTTCGGCCACAATTCGGTTTCGACGATCAGCGCCAACTGCGGGCGATGCCGGCGCAAAAACCGCTTGACCGCGCCGGTGAGGTCGTAAGGCAAATAGACGTGCCGCACCCGCGCGCCCCACAGCGCGCGCACGCGATCGGAGCCGGTCGGCGTGATGGTGGTGACCAGCAAGCGCAGATGCGGGCGCTCGCGCAGCAGCGCGTTGATCAGCGGCGCAGCGGCGTTCACCTCGCCGACGGACACCGCATGCACCCAGACGTGTTCGATTTGCTCGATGGGCTCGTCGTCCGATGACGTCGCCGCCGCGACCGCGGTCTGTCGCGCCGCCTGCACCTCGGTCTGCGGCTCGCGATACAGCGCGTAACGCTCGTCCCAGCGCAGCAGATAGGCGCGCTGACGGAAACCGCGCCAGACCAGGTGATACAGCGTGACCGGCAGCAAGACGTACAACGCGGCCGAATACAGGCCGCGCAGGGTGAGTTCGATCGCACGTTCGAAGGTGCCGGCCCGCATCCGCACAGGATAACCGGGTCGGCGGGGCGAAGCGCCCGACACGGCGGCGGCGCGAGGCCGGAGCCTTACAATGCCGCATGTCCTTCGCCTTCGACGCCCCACCGCCGCGCTCGCCCCGCGATTGGCCCGCATGGGCCGGAATCGGCGCATTGGCGCTGCTGGCGCGCTTGCCGTGGCCGCTGCAGCGCGCGCTCGGTCGCGCCTTCGGGACCTTGCTGCGGATCGCGCTGCGCGGTCGGCGACGGGTGGCCGCGCGCAATCTCGAACTGTGTTTCCCCGCGCTCGACGCGCACGAACGCGAGGTCTTGTTGCGGCGGCATTTCGATGCGCTGGGCATCGCGCTGTTCGAATTCGGGCGCGCGTGGTGGGGCTCGGTGCAACCGCAGCGCCGCGGCCTGCGCATCGAAGGCGCGGAGCATGTGCAAGCGGCGCAGGCAGAAGGCCGCGGGGTGATCGTGGTGTCGGGCCATTTCACCACGCTGGAAATGTGCGCGCGCCTCGCCTGCGATGCGGTGCCGCTCGCCGGCATGTATCGGCCCTACCCGCAGGCGGCGATGGAATGGGCGGTGCTGCGCGGGCGTTCGCGCTACGCCGCGGGCATGTTCAAGAAACAGGATTTGCGCGGCGCGGTGAAGCATCTCAAGCGCGGCGGGTTGTTGTGGTACGCGCCGGATCAAGACCCGAGCAAAGGCGAGAGCGTGTTCGTGCCGTTCTTCGGCCAGCCGGCGAAAAGCCTGAGTTCCACGCATCAATTGGCGCGACTGTCGGGCGCGGCGGTTGTGATGTTCCAACATTGGCGCCGCGACGACGGCGGCTACACGCTGCGGTTCTGGCCGGCATTCGCGGAATTTCCGAGCGAAGACGCCGCGGCCGATACCGCGCGCGTAATCGGCGCGATCGAAACCATGGCGCGCGAAGCGCCGGAACAGTATTTGTGGATCCACCGCCGCTTCAAACGCCAACCGGACGGGCGTTCGCCCTACGAGCGCTGAGCGTTACCGCGAGTTACCGGAACCGAACGTCACGAGGACGAAGCCTCGTCGCGTTTCGCCTCGGCTTGGCGCAGCGCTTCGTAGTGTTTGGCGTATTTCTGGAACGCGTAGAACGCATGAATGCGTGCGGCGACATAACCGGCCCAACCTGCGCGCCAATGCCCGCGCAAGGCGTAATAGCGCCAGAACGCGACGCTCGAATACGCGACCATGCGCAAACGCAGGAACGAGACACGCTTGTCGCGACGCTCTTGCGCTTGCAGGCTGGAATAGCGATTCGCCTTATCGGTTTTCGCGGCGATATCGCGGTCGCCGCGATGCCACAACAGCGCGTCGAGCGCATCGATCCCGCCGTCGACACCATCATCGACGACCACGGTTTCGTGCACGCGGTGCCCGCTCATGCGCGCGCGCGTGCGATCGAATAGACGCACGTAACGGTTATGTCGACTGCGCGGCGATTGCCAGCGCCAAAACAGCCATTCGCGACGGCGTACGCTGTAACCCGCGCGGCCGCCCTGTGCGATCGCCCGCAGAATCTCAGACTGCGCGCCGTCGTCGAGCCATTCGTCCGAATCCAGCAGCAGCACCCAATCGTGCGTGGCGTGATCGATCGCGGATTGCTTCTGCGCGCTATAGCCTTTGAACGGCTCGACGATCGTGCGTGCGCCCAAGCGCTCGGCGATCTCGCGGGTGGCGTCAGTGGAACCCGAATCGAGTACGACGATCTCGTCGCAGAACGCCAGGCTGCGCAAACAGCGTTCGATGGTGTCCGCGTTGTCGAAGGTGGTGACGACTGCGGAGAGTTTGGGTCGCGGCATGCTCATAGCGGCACCCTCATGAGGGCATGCTCACAACGGCACGCATAACGGCATGCTCATGCGGATGTGGGCGTATCGCGGCCCAACAGACTGCCGGCGTACAACGCCGCAAGCAGCAGCACGACGCCGCCCCAGAAACTGGAATAGAACGCCAGATGCGTGTTGAACGGGAACACCGTCACCGCCAAGGCCAACATCGCCGGGTGCGCCGCTTCGCGCGCGGCGGGCTCGGCGTAACGCCATGCGCGACGCGCCAAGGCCACGCCCGCCAACCAAAGCAGCAGACCGATGACGCCGGTCTCGCTGAGGATTTCCAACACGATCTGATGCGCGTGGAACGCCGGCCCCAGGCCCCATTCGGCGATTTTGCCGGGCTCCGGATCGCACGCCGGGAACGCCTCGCGGAAGCCGCGCGGCCCCACGCCGTTGATCGGATGCGTCTTCGCCATGCACAGCGCCGCGCCCCAAATGCGTCCGCGCCCCGACAGCGCGCTGTCCACGCCCTGCGCATCGGCGGTGAGCGCATGCGTGGTGCGCTCGATGCGTTCGCGCACCTGCGGCGAGACGAAGAACAACACCGTGAGCAACGCCGCGCCGAACGCGAACACCGCCAACATGCGCCGGCCGCCGAGCAAGCGCCAGCCCGAGAACAGCAGCACCACGCCGTAGGTGATCCACGACGCGCGCGACCCCGCGAGCAACACCGCCGCACCGAGCGTAGC
>JAGNNB010000263.1 GCA_017990865.1 Lysobacteraceae bacterium | reverse complement strand
CCAGCGGCCAGAACGTGGAGATCATCGTCGCGAAATCCGCGTCGCCGAAGACGCAGTGGTTGGAGTTCGTCGTCACCAGCAAGGCGCGCACCGCGATTCGTCATCAACTCAAGCAGCTCGAACACGAAGACGCGGTGCAATTGGGGCATCGCATGCTCGACCGCGCGCTGGAGGATTTGGGAACGTCGCTTGATCGCCTGCCGCAAACGCGCCTCGAAAGCTATCTTGCCGATCATCGCTATCCGCGTTTGGAAGCGATGCTGGCCGACATCGCGCTGGGCAATCGCATGCCGACCCAGGTCGCGCAGGTGCTGGCGCATCGCGTGCCGGATAAACCCAGCGTCGGCGAATCGGGCTTCGATGTGCGCCGCGGCGAGAAGATTCTGATCACCGGCGCCGAGCGCGGCGTGGTGACGTTCGCGCAATGCTGCATGCCGATTCCCGGCGACGACATCATGGGCTACCACACCGCCGGCCGCGGCATCGTCGTCCATCGCAACGGTTGCGCGAACATCGCCGAATATCGCAAATCGCCTGAGCGTTGGGTGGCGATCGGGTGGGATCGCGAAGTCAACGGCGATTTCCAGGTCGCGCTGCGCGTGGACGTGGACAATCGCCCAGGCGTGTTGGCACAGGTCGCGGCAGCCATCGCGCAAGCCGATTCCAATATCGACGCGGTCGAATATCTCGATCGCGACAAAAGCATCGCGGTTATCCGCTTCGGCATCGAAGTCGGCGACCGCACCCATCTCGCGGACGTGATCCGTCGTGTGCGACGCTTGGGCGTCGTCCACGGCGTGCAGCGCATGTGATCGAATCTCCCCCGCAGGCGCGACCGAATCGACGTGCCCAGTGACAGCGCCCCGCGCGCATCGGAACCCGCAACGCCATGCCGACATACGAAGAGATCCAGAAACAGATCGCCGCGATCGAAGGCGGCAACCGTTTTTTGCCGCGGAAGGAAATCAGGGAGTTGCCCAGCGTTTTGGCCGCCGACGAGCGCGTGGAGCAACTCACGGCCGGCTTTTACAACGGCGGCCTCGGTTTGCTGGTGGCGACGAATCGCCGCTTGATCTTCGTCGACAAAGGCATGCTTTACGGACTGCGCGTCGAGGATTTCCACTACGACCGCATCAGTTCGATCCAGTACAAAACCGGCCTGTTGCTCGGCGAAATCACCATTTTCAGTTCGGGCAATCGCGCCGAAATCGGCCAAGTCGAAAAAAGCATGGTGCGGCAATTCGGCGAGTACGTGCGCGCGAAGATCGGCAACCCGACGCCGCGCCAACCCGCGCCTCCGGTTTCGGGCGCCGCTCCCGGCGCGCAGAACGCACCGAATACGCCAGGCACCGCGCCGCCGCCGCCATTACCGACCGCACCCGCGGCGCCAGGCGCCGACGACGCCATCATCTCGAAACTCGAACGTTTGGCCGCGCTGAAAGCGCAAGGCATTCTGACCGAGCAGGAATTTCTCGATCAGAAGGCGCGGATATTGCGCGGTTGAGCGGGGCAAGCGAAACGGCCATGAGCGAGATCGATACCGCCGCCCTGCGGCAGGCGCTACGTTCTGAACTGGGCGAAGACAGATTCATGATCTTCGTCCGCGACAGTCATGCGTCGCGGTTCAAGTGGTGGCAGGAAAAAGCCTGGGACCGCTTCACCGAACGCCTCCCCCAATATCGCTGCGATCTGGATACGTTGCGCTCGATCTTGCGCTGGTGCCCGTTGCACGATATCGACTTGCGCGAGGACGAAGTCGAACTGTTTCACGGCTGTATGGATTTCGCTCGCGACTGGGAAATGGATGCGCGGCTTGCCTTTCCCTACGCCAGTTCCGGGCCGATTCCGACCCAGGGCCGAGAAACCGACGCCACGACGATCGAAGTGCTGTACTGCCCGCTGTGTCGCGAAGCCGAAGCCGCCTATCGGGAAGAGAATCGCGGCTGGGTCATCCCGAAAGCGTGGTTGGAGCGGCCGGTTCATGCGTGGACAGCGGCGGATATCATGCGAGACGATCTCGTGTCGATGGCGGTGCCGGATGTTCAAATCGAGACGTTGATCGCGCGGGCTCCGGATAAACCGGGCGCCGGCAAACTCGAAGCCTTTCTTGCCGATGTGCGTCCGAGCGACGAGATATGGCGATTCAAGAGTCCACCTGACACTTGGGCGAAGCTGTGTGGCCGTGCCGGATACGGCATCGTCCGCGATGGCCGCTGCGTCAAAATCGTCGTCACGATGCTCAATTGATGCGTTCGCTCCCGATCCGGCTCGTGTCCGCCTTACGGCCGCATGACGAGCGCGATCGTGTTCTACACTAAGCGCATTCGTAATCTCGGAGTTCGCCATGTCCCGCATCATCGTCAATTCCGCCGCCGCCCCCGCCGCGATCGGTCCGTATTCGCAAGCGTTGCGCGTCGGCGATACCGTGTATTTCTCCGGGCAAGTGCCGCTCGATCCGAATTCCGGCCTCCTGGTGGAAGGCGATATTTCGGCGCAGGCGCGCCGCGCGTTCGAAAATCTCAAAGCCGTTTGCGAAGAGGCTGGCGGTTCGTTCGGCGACATCGTGCGCGTCGGTTTGTATCTCACCGACATGGGCGATTTCTCCGCGGTGAATGCGGTGATGGCGGATTATTTCCAAGCGCCGTATCCCGCGCGCTCGACCATCGAAGTCGCCGGTTTGCCGCGCGGCGCGCGTTTCGAGGTCGATGCGATCATGGTATTGCGTTGATCTTCAGCCGCGATGGTGCCGACGCGTCCGCCGCCTGCCGTCGCGCGTCGCGCTTCCGCAACGCCGCGCGCATCCGTTGAAGCGCTCGCCTCGGGCGATGCGGCGCGTGCCCCGCTGACCGCGCTCGGCGGCGTCGGCGAGAAAGTCGCGGAGAAACTCGCCGCGCGCGGATTGCTGACGCTGCAGGATTTATGGTTCTACTTGCCGCGGCAGTACGAAGATCGGACACGCGTGGCGCCGATTCGCGGCTTGGTGCCGGGGCTCGCCGCGCAGATCGAAGGCCGCGTCGAAGCGGTGGAGCGCGGTTTTCGCTATCGACCGATGCTGCGCGTCGCGCTCGGCGACGATTCCGGCGCAACCATCGTGCTGCGGTTTTTCCATTTTCGCTCGCAGCAAGTCGCGCAGTTCGCGCCGGGTACGCGCGTGCGCGCCTACGGCACGCCGCGGCCCGGACAGTACGGGCTGGAAATCGTGCATCCGAGTTATCGCGTCTTGAGCGACCACGACGACGCCGGTTTGAGCGACCGACTCGATCCGATTTACCCGGCGATCGACGGCGTCGGCCCGGCGGTGTTGCGCAAACTCATCGACCAAGCCCTGCAGCGCTTGCCCGACGAAGCCGCGCTGGAGCTGCTGCCGGCCGCGACGATGGCGAACGAGCCGCTCTGTCAGGGCTTGCCTTCGCTGCGCGAAGCGCTGCTCACGCTGCATCGTCCGCCGCAGCATAGCGATTTGACGGCGCTGCAGGCCGGCAAACATCCCGCGCAACGCCGCCTGGCGATGGAAGAATTGCTCGCGCATCACTTGAGCCTGCGTCGCCAGCGCATCGCCGTGCAATCGCAGGCTGCGCCGGCGCTGACCGGCGCGCGCTTGGCGAAACGTTTGGAAGCCGCGCTGCCGTTCGCGTTGACCGCGGCGCAGCGCCGTGTGTTCGCGGAAATTCGCGGCGATTTGGCGAAACCCGTGCCGATGCTGCGCCTGGTGCAGGGCGATGTGGGCAGCGGCAAGACCGTGGTGGCGGCGTTGGCCGCGCTGGCGGCGATCGAGCAGGGCAAACAAGCCGCGTTGATGGCGCCGACCGAATTATTGGCCGAGCAGCATTTGAACAACGTGCGCGCGTGGCTGGAACCGCTCGGCGTGCGCGTCGCGTGGTTGGCGGGTAAAGTCACGGGTCGCGCGCGCCGCGATGCGCTGGCCGAAGTCGCCGACGGCAGCGCGCAGTTCGTCGTCGGCACGCATGCGTTGATGCAGGAGGGCGTGATCTTCAAGGACTTGGCGCTGGCTATCGTCGATGAACAACATCGCTTCGGCGTGCATCAACGTTTGGCGTTGCGCGACAAAGGCCAAGCCGGCGGTGGCGTGCCGCATCAATTGGTGATGACCGCCACGCCCATCCCGCGCACCTTGGCGATGGCGGCGTACGCGGATTTGGACGTGTCTGCGATTGACGAGCTGCCGCCGGGGCGCACGCCGGTACAAACCGTGGTGCTGAGCGCCGAGCGACGGCCGGAGTTGATCGAGCGCATTCGCGCCGCGTGCGCGGAAGGCCGGCAAACGTATTGGGTATGCACGCTGATCGACGAAAGCGACGAAGTCGTTGCGCAGGCGGCGCAAACCACGTTCGAGCAATTGTCGGTGGCGTTACCCGAGTTGCGCGTGGGGTTCGTGCACGGGAGGATGAAACCCACGCAAAAACAAACGACGATGCGTGTGTTCAAAGACGCTGAGATCGATTTGCTGGTGGCGACGACGGTGATCGAAGTCGGCGTTGATGTGCCCAACGCCTCGCTGATGGTGGTCGAGAACGCGGAGCGCTTGGGGTTGGCGCAATTGCATCAATTGCGCGGGCGCGTCGGCCGCGGCAGCGCGGCGTCGAACTGCGTGCTGCTTTATCAGCCGCCGCTGTCGCAAATGGCGAGGCAACGCTTGGCGACGATGCGCGAAACCAACGACGGGTTCGTGATCGCCGAAAAAGATTTGGAATTGCGCGGCCCCGGCGAATTGCTCGGCACGCGGCAAACGGGTTTGGCTGCGTTCCGCATCGCCGAACTCGTCCGCGACGCTGCCCTGCTGCCCACCGTGCAGCGCTTGGGCGAAGCCTTGTTGCGAGAGACGCCCGAAGCGGCCGAACGCATCACCGAACGCTGGATCGGCGGCGCCGCGCGTTACGCGAGCGCGTGAGACGCACTTGCTGGTTCGTTCTCGCCGCGCGTTCGGCGCGCTCCGTCAGCAAGTCCCATTGCCGTTGCCTTCCTCAGGGTATGGGCAATACGCATCGTGCAACGCCTGGATCACGCGATGCACCGGGCCGTCGGCGACCGAATAAAACACGTTCTGCGATTCGCGGCGCGTGCGCACCAG